>JAFAAJ010000046.1 GCA_023426625.1 Bacteroidota bacterium | reverse complement strand
ATCATTATTGAGAGGATATTATGATTTTCCGTCTGTCCATTTCTTGATCTCAGGATTTGGATTTGGAGATTTTGGAACTACGTGACATTTGTATCCAATGATGTAAATTCCGTTTGAAACCAGTTTCTTACCGCTCCATTTTGCATTCGATTTTACATCCTGATTATCATAGCTGTAGCTTCCGCCGAATACAAAAGGTCCTATGCCTACAGCAGCTCCTGAACTCACTGAGTTTTTCACATCCTTGAAGGCAGTACTGTTGTTGGAGAAATCCATGCTAACATCTTTAGCAATGATCAGCTCTGTAATGATGGAAGGCATTAATCCCTTTCCTTTACCGTCGCTGATGATGTCTCCGTTCAGTGTTTGTGGAGATTGCTCATGTAGTTTCCAGAACTTGGATTCTACAAACTGTTCATTGAACCAGCCTCTTTCAACTCTTACTTTTCCTAATTTGAAAGAAATTTTCAGGTTGGTGTAATCAGTGTTGATCTGTTTTTTTTCGTGTTTTCCACCACCTTTTGCCCCGATAGAGAAAATTCCCATGCTGAATCCCCCTGCTGCGCTCCAGTTATGTACGGTTTTAGAATAGTCATAATTGGATTCGCCTTCTGTAATGGTAATGGTAGGCCATCCTTTAGATTCTTTCAGTGCATTGGCGGCAACCGGAATAGAAGGAGAATAGTTGGTATAATCTAAAATTCTTGTTCTCTGGCTGTTTCTGAACTCAGACTGAATTCTTTTCTTAATGACAAGCATGTGTTTCTCTTCAATTTCACTTAAGTAATTTTGAATTCTCTCCACAGCTTCTTTGTAACCTAAAGACTGCCATGCTTTTAATGCGGCTTCTTCACGTTTTTTCATGTTCTTACCATCAATAGAAAGCTTAGCCATTGCTTCCGGATCTCCATTGTCGGCTGCTGTTCTGATTTCGTTATTGGCATCCACTACATCGTAGTATTTCATCTGATACTCTATATATTTAGCGTAAGTAGGAGATACGAATGTGTGGAAGATTTCCGGTTTGTTCATGTCGTCTACCGGAGCGTTTTCATCAAAATCAGGATTTTTTACCTTTTTAATTTTAAATAATTTGTCTCGTAAGGAATTTAATTTCTTTTCTACCTTTTCGTCAAACTCAGTGTCAACTACCACAGACCACTGTAAAAGATCCTCATATACTTTGGAAACTCTTTTTTGAGAATCGTTCATGATGCTCATGATCGTCATAGATCTTCCGTTTCCGCTTGGAGTAAGAGGAGGTAACTGAGAAGGAATTACATCTACCATGGCAGCAAACTGTTCCATTTGAAGATATTTTCTGAATTTGCTGCTGGATAATGCATTTTGATAGGCTTCCATATCTATTTTAGGATTCCCGTTGGCATCAAGGATCGGTTTTCCTGTTCCGTCAAGCATTGGTTTTGGAGACGGTGCATCCCCGAAAAGTCCGTTTAGTGCATAATCGAAAGTGTCTTCGGAAAGAGTAACGCCTACAGGATCGAAAGCGATGAAATCATCCGGTCCTAAAGAATCAGGATTTCCTCCATTAGTTACAGTGTCATAAACTTGTTTTAAAAGCATACTCATTAGAGAGTTGGATTTAGCTTCTTGTGTTAAAGTTGGCATAATTATCGGTTTTTAAAATTTGCTTACTCTTTTAGGTTTTCAGCTTTCCCTTTTGTATGGTACAAATGTATCTCGGGCTAAAAAAAAATGTCTCAGTATTTTTCCGATTTTGGGATGTGGTTTTTACTGTTTTTTATTTTATGTTGAATTATTGAAAATTTTAAATAATTATTGTTGAATAATAAAAACAGTATGTTCCTTATTGATAGGAAATTATTATCCTATACATAGTTAAATTTGATGGAATGCTATAATGTTTTATAAAAATATGATGTATTATTAATTTTTTGGCAAATATTTTGATATTGCTTCAATACTTATCGATAAGATTTAGAAAACTAATAATCATTTAAGTATAAAACAGTTTAAATATTTACTAGTGATGAGACACCTACAACAAGACCAGGAATTTCGTTTTAACGAGGTTCTTTTTGAGCACCGAAACAAAGAATACGGTGCCTATGTATTAAGAAATGAATCAGACAGGCTGTTAACGAAAGCACTTTTTGTAGGTGTAGGGTTATTAGCTGCGATTTCAATGACTCCTTTGGCTATTTCGGCTTTTAAGACAGATGTGCCAACAGAAGGTCCGGGAGGAGTGGAAATAGAATTGCTAGATCCTGTAGTTCCAGATGTTCCGGAAAAACCTCCAGTAGAAGTTGAGCCCGTTAAACCTGCTTCAGCACCAGATGTAAAAACCTATGATGACAGATTACCAGAGCCGAAAAACGATGCAGTCGAATCTGAAAAAAAGGATATACCTATTGATGCAATACCATCTATTAATGACAATCTCGATGGAGAATCAAAGGTGAATATCTATGTGCCTCCGATGTCAAAAGTTACAACTGGTCCTGTTGTCACGCCGGTACAGCCACCTGTAGAGAAAACAGATCCTAATAAAATTGCAGGAGCGGGAGAACTTAGTAAAGAAGCCGACTTTGTAGGTGGGATCAATTCATTCAGAAATAAAGTGATCAATAACTTCGATGGTTCCGGATTTGAAGGAACAGGAGAAATGATGAAGACCACAATCAGTTTCATTGTAGAGATCGATGGAACGATATCCGGGATCAAAGCTAATGGAGCAGATGTAGATTTTAATAACGAAGCGATCAGAACAATTAAATCTATTAAAGGGAAATGGGTTCCCGGAAAAAATAAAAAAGGTGAAGCCGTAAGAAGCTATTTCAAATTTCCGATTTCAATGAAATTTGAATAGTAATTATATCATATAAATCTTGAACAGTTATCCACAAAAGACTATTTTTTGTGGATAATTTTTTTAATGCCTAAAGTGCTTGTTAACAATATTTTAACTCAATTTGGTTTTCATGCTTTATCAAGAGCAAAGAAAAAAGTGTATTTTTGAAGCTTAAAGTTCTAATAATGGCAAAAATCATAGGTATCGCTAATCAGAAAGGAGGAGTCGGGAAAACCACAACAGCTGTAAATCTAGCTGCAGCATTAGGGGTATTGGAAAAAAGAATATTGATTATTGATGCGGATCCGCAGGCAAATGCAACATCCGGATTGGGAGTAGAGGAAGTTCAGTATTCTACATATAACTTGTTGGAACACAGTGTAGATACAAAAAGCTGTATCCAGAGAACAAGTACGCCGAATCTTGATATTGTTCCGTCACACATCGACTTGGTAGCTGCAGAAATCGAGCTTGTAGACAAAGAAGATCGTGAATATATGCTTAAGCAAGCCCTGCAAAGCGTAAGGGATGAGTATGATTTCATCATCATCGATTGTGCACCAAGTTTAGGGTTAATTACGGTGAATGCACTTACCGCAGCAGATTCAGTGATCATTCCGATTCAATGTGAATATTTCGCATTAGAAGGATTAGGTAAACTTTTGAATACTATTAAAAATGTTCAGAAGATCCACAATAGAGATCTGGATATCGAAGGTTTGCTTCTTACCATGTATGACAGCAGGTTGAGATTATCCAATCAGGTGGTGGAAGAAGTGAATGCTCACTTCCCGGAAATGGTGTTCGAAACCATTATCAGCAGAAACGTAAGATTAAGTGAAGCGCCGAGTTTTGGAGAAAGTATCCTGAATTACGATGCTGAAAGTAAAGGAGCGATCCAGTATATCCAACTGGCAGAAGAAGTTTTGTTAAAGAACGAAAAATTAGTAAAAAATTAAAATTAGCTTAAAGCCATAAGCTTAAAGCTTGAAGCAATATGAAGGACAAAAAAAGAGCTATGGGGCGTGGTTTGGGCGCTATTTTAAGTGCTGAATCCAAAGCGACGATCAACTCAGCTACCGATGAAGGAGCAGATAAATTTGTAGGGAATATCGTAGAAGTAGCCATCGAAGATATCTACCCGAATCCCACCCAGCCGAGAACTTATTTTGACGAGAAAGCACTGAACGAACTTGCGCAATCCATCAAAAACTTAGGCGTGATCCAGCCGATTACCCTGAGAAAAGATGGTGAAAGATTCGAAATCATATCCGGGGAAAGACGTTACAGAGCAAGTAAACTGGCCGGTCTTACCACTATTCCTGCCTATATCCGATTAGTTAATGATCAGGAGCTTTTGGAAATGGCTCTTGTTGAAAATATCCAGAGAGAAGACCTTGATGCCATAGAGATTGCATTAACTTACCAAAGGCTTTTGGATGAAATTGGAATGACTCAGGAGAACCTTAGCCAGAGAGTAGGAAAGGACAGAAGTACGATCACCAACTCGATCAGATTATTAAGATTGAGCCCCGATATTCAGAATGCGATCAGAAGCGGAGAGATCTCAGCAGGACACGGTAGAGCAATTATCAGTCTGGATAATGAGGAACTTCAGCAAATACTGTTTGACAGAATCATCAAAGAACAACTGAATGTACGTCAGACAGAACAGGTATCTACAGCTCTGAAAAATCCGAAATCACCGGCTGCCAAAAAAGCAAAACCGGAGCTTTCCAATAACTATAAAAGGGCTCAGAAAACAATTTCTGATATCCTGGACGTAAAAGTGGAGATCAAAACCTCCGGAAACGGTAAAAAAGGTAAAATTGTTCTGGACTTCAAAAATGAAGATGAACTGGAATACATTTTATCTCATATTAAATAAATGAAGAAATTACTTTTCACATTTTTCCTGTGTCTGTTTGTTGTGGCTTATGCACAGGTAAATCCAAATGATACCATTCGGGTGGAATATCACCCGAAAGACAGTATTCCTGCGGCAAAACCTGAAAGGTCAGCAGCACAGGTGGTTACTGATCTGGAAAAAGCCAACGGTCCTACAACTGGTGTATTAAAATTAAATCCCACAAAAGCAGGTTTGTATTCTGCTGTTCTTCCCGGATTAGGGCAGTTTTATAATAAAAAATACTGGAAGATTCCTATTGTTTGGGGAGCTGTAGGAGCGGGAGTAGGTATTGCAGCCTGGAATGACAAACAATACAAAAAATACAGAGAGTATTATATTGCCAAACTGAACGGAACACCTAACGAATTTGTAGACAGTCACCCAT
>JAFAAJ010000321.1 GCA_023426625.1 Bacteroidota bacterium | reverse complement strand
AAAAGCACTTCAATTGAAGTGCTTTTTATATAATGATTTCTCTCTTTTTTTAAAATTCGATATCCACCTGTAGTTTTTCTGCTAAAAGTTTAGAGATTTTCTCTTTAAGAGGTTCAATGTCGATATTCTGCATTGCATCGTTTGCAAAGGCATATAAAAGTAAAGCCTGTGCTTCTTTTTTAGAGATTCCTCTTGCTCTTAAGTAGAATAAAGCATCTTCATTCAACTGTCCTACTGTACAACCGTGAGAACACTTTACATCGTCAGCAAAAATTTCAAGCTGCGGTTTTGTATCAATCGTTGCTCCCTCACTTAGTAAAACATTGTTGTTCTGCTGATAAGCATTGGTTTTTTGAGCGATTTTATCTACAAAAACTTTCCCGTTGAACACCCCATGAGATTTTCCATCGAAAATACCTTTGTAATTCTGGTAACTTTCACAGTTCGGGAAATTGTGGTGAACCGCCGTATGATGATCTACAAGCTGATCTTTTCCGATAATAGTGATCCCATTCATGAATGAATTGATATTTTGCCCATTATGGATAAAATCAAGGTTATTTCTTACCAGTTTTCCTCCAAAAGAGAAGGTGTTTACCGTTGTTAAGCTGTCTTTTTCCTGCTTAGCAAACGTATTGTCGATAAGGTAAGACGTATCATTATCGTTTTGAAGTTTGTGCCAATCTGCTTTTGCATTCGGGTAAGTGAAAATTTCAGTTACAGAATTGGTGAAAACATAAGAATTGTCAAAATTATGATGACTTTCTATGATTTCTACTTTTGCACCTTCTTCTACGATCAATAGATTTCTTGTATTGTAGAATGTATTTTCTTCCTGATTTTGAGAAAGGTAGAATATGTGTATTGGTTTTTCAATCACTACGTTTTTAGGAACTTTCAGGAAAAAGCCATATTTGCAGTAAGCAAGATTCAGATTCGTGAAAGCCGTTTCTTTTGACGCAATGGTATTGAAATAGGTGTCAAAAACCTCTTTATGCTTCGCATCATTCAATGCATAATTGAAAGAAAGGAATTCCACATTTTCAATAGAAATTTTGGATAATTCCTTGTGAAGTTTACCGTTGATGAAAACAATCCAGTCAAAATTCTCTTCGCCTAAATGCAACTGGTCGAATTGCTCTTTAGTGATGTTATGACTTTCTTTCGGGAAAAAATTATATTCTTTCTCCGTGATCTCCTTCAGGTTGGTATATTTATATTCTTCGTCTTTTTTTGTCGGAAAACCTACGGCTTCAAACCTTTGAAGAGCTGCTTTTCTATCCTCGTCTAAAAATCTGTGACTAAGGCTCTCCAGGAATTTGCCGTGGTTGTCTGTAATTTGTTCGTATAAAGCCATTATTGATATTTCGGCCATCACACCTTATTTATATATTTAAAATAAATTATTTCAATTGGTTACGGTTCTACCGTTTTATCATCTTACCATTAAAATGATATGCGCGTTGATTAATTTAATAACCAGTCGTAGCCTTTTTCTTCAAGCTCCAATGCAAGAGACTTGTCTCCTGTTTTGATGATCTTCCCGTCTGCTAAAACATGAACAAAATCCGGCTGGATATAGTTAAGCAATCTTTGGTAGTGGGTGATCAAAAGTACAGCGTTTCCTTCGTTTTTGAAGTAATTTACACCATCTGCCACGATTCTCAAAGCATCAATATCCAATCCTGAATCTGTTTCATCAAGAATAGCCAGTTTAGGATTAAGCATCATCATCTGGAAGATCTCGTTTCTTTTCTTCTCCCCTCCTGAAAACCCTTCATTCAAAGATCTGGAAAGGAAATCTTTTTTGATCCCTAACTTTTCAGACTTTTCACGGATCATACCAAGCATTTCTTTAGCTGGCATTTCTTCTAATCCGTTTGCTTTTCTGTTTTCGTTCAAAGCAGCCTTGATGAAGTTGGTAACAGATACTCCTGGAATTTCCACAGGATATTGGAAAGAAAGGAAAATACCTTTATGCGCTCTTTCTTCAGGGGCATCTTCATTAATGTTCTCCCCATCAAAAATAATTTCCCCGTCTGTAATTTCATAATCTTCTTTTCCTGCAATTACAGAAGAAAGAGTAGATTTTCCGGCTCCGTTCGGTCCCATGATGGCATGAACTTCCCCTGGTTTTATTTCAAGATTGATTCCTTTTAAAATTTCTGCGCCGTCTTCAAATTTGGGGTGTAAGTTTTTTATTTCTAACATATAATCATAATTTATCGCAAGGTTAGACTAAGACTTTTGTCTTCTTTGTTATCTTTTTAAGATAAACTAAGACGCTAACGCTTATGAATGAAATACTATTTCTTTATTTTATTTAAATTCATCAAGACCATTGGCTATTCTTCTTACTCCGTTTTTAAATAGTTGGGAATTAAAATTGATAAGCATTCCCAGTTTGTAATTACCAAGCCTTATAATTTTTTAATTGTGCTGCATGAAAGTTATTCAAAGCATCAACTGATTTGATTTCTAAGACAACCTTGTTTTCAATTAATAAATCCATTCTGAAAGCTTTTTCAAGAAGCAAATCTTCATATTGGATATTTAAAAACTCTTGTCTTTTAGTTTGTAATCCTGTCTTTTGTAATTCATAGAATAGACATTCTTCATAAACACTTTCAAGTAGTCCAATCCCTAATTTTCTATGAATTTTGAGTCCTTTTTCAAAGACAATTTTTGAAATTTCATTTTCTATCATTTGTTTTGTTTTCCGCAAAAGTACATAAAGTTCTTCTCTTTTGGATCTAATCTGGTACTTCTCGATTAAGCGTTAGCGCCTTTGTTTATCTTGAAAATAGATTATGTAAAGAAGTTCTTAGTCTTTCTTTGCGGTGAAACAAATGCCTATCCTACAGAACCTTCCAATGAAATCTCAAGTAATTTCTGGGCTTCAATAGCAAATTCCATTGGTAGTTTATTTAAAACTTCTTTGCTGAAACCATTCACGATCAATGCAATTGCTCTTTCCGTATCGATACCTCTCTGGTTGCAGTAGAAAATCTGGTCTTCCCCGATTTTTGATGTAGTCGCTTCATGCTCCAATTGTGCAGAAGGATCTTTGATCTCAATATATGGGAATGTGTGTGCGCCACATTCATTACCCATCAATAGAGAATCACACTGTGAGAAGTTTCTGGCTCCTTTTGCAGAAGGCATAACTTTTACCAGTCCTCTATATGAGTTGTTTGATTTTCCTGCGGAAATACCTTTGGAAATGATCGTTGATTTGGTATTCTTACCAATATGGATCATTTTTGTTCCTGTATCGGCATATTGGTGATTATTGGTAACAGCGATTGAGTAAAACTCCCCGATTGAGCCGTCTCCTTTCAGAATGCAAGACGGATATTTCCATGTTACCGCAGATCCTGTTTCCACCTGTGTCCAGGAAATTTTTGCATTTTTTTCGCAAAGACCTCTTTTCGTCACGAAATTGAACACTCCACCTTTCCCTTCTTCATTTCCGGGGTACCAGTTCTGAACCGTTGAATACTTGATTTCAGCATTGTCCATTGCGATAAGCTCTACAACGGCAGCGTGAAGTTGGTTTTCATCTCTTGACGGAGCTGTACAACCTTCGAGGTAAGACACATAACTTCCTTCATCGGCAATTACCAGTGTTCTTTCAAACTGTCCTGTTCCTGCCTGATTGATACGGAAATAAGTGGAAAGTTCCATCGGACATCTTACTCCTTTCGGGATATAGCAGAAACTTCCGTCAGAGAAAACAGCTGAATTCAGTGCGGAATAAAAGTTATCTGCTCTGGGAACTACTTTTCCAAGATATTTTTTAACTAAATCAGGGTGGTTTTTAATGGCTTCTGAGATGGAACAGAAAATGATTCCTTTTTCTGCCAATGTTTCCTGAAATGTTGTTTTCACAGAAACAGAGTCCATTACGATATCAACAGCTACTCCTGAAAGTCTTTTCTGCTCTTCGATATTGATCCCCAGTTTCTCGAAAGTCTTCAGTAATTCCGGATCTACTTCATCCAGACTTGCTAATTCCGGTTTTTTCTTAGGAGCTGCATAATAACGTATCGCTTGAAAATCAGGTTTTTCGTACTTGATGTTTGCCCAATCAGGCTCTACCATTTTCTGCCAGATTCTGAAAGATTCCAAACGCCATTCAGTCATCCATTCCGGTTCCTCTTTTTTGGCAGAAATCGCACGGATGATATCCTCATTCAAACCAGTCGGGAAATCTTCATAATCGATTTTGGTTTCCCAACCGAATTCATATTTTTTATTTTCTAGATCAACTCTTAAGTCGTCTTCAGTGTATTTACTCATTATAATTTATTAGATTTGAGATACCAGACTTTGTCTGATATCTTGCGTCTGACCTCTATCTATAAAGAAAAGCTTTCTCCACAACCACAAGTTCTGGACGCATTCGGATTATTAAAAACAAATCCTTTTCCATTCAATCCTCCGGAATATTCCAGAGTGGTTCCCGCCAAGTAGAGGATAGATTTTTTATCTATGATGATTTTGATTTCGTTATCTTCAAAAACCTGATCGGTATCAGTCTTTTGATTATCAAATTTCAAAACATATTCTAAACCTGAGCATCCTCCGCTTTTTACTCCTACTCTTATATAATCTTCAACCGGATTAAAACCATCTTCCGTCATAAGTTGAATGGCTTTTTCCTTTGCGTGATCTGATACTTTTATCATTGTATTTATTTAGAATGATTTAATAATGCAAAAATACGAACAATAATTAGGAAATAAAAATCGGTGATTTTATTTTATCAATTTTTATCATTGATGGTTTTAACTTTGCTAATCTTTTGAAATCCAAATAATAAATTAAGCTTATAATGAAGAAAATCGGAATCATAGTTTTAGCGCTGTTTATACAGAATATCTTTGCGCAAACCAACAGATTTGTGTATCAGGTAACGATGAAACCGAATGCCTCGAATAAAACTGAAATAAAAACAGAAAATGCTTATTTAGATATCTCTTCTGAGAAATCTCTTTTTTACTCTGAAAACAGGTGTAAAAGAGACTCTATTATGCAGAAATCGTTTCAAAGCGGAGGAGGAAGAGGAAATATCAGCAGAGATCAGATGGAAAATTTAAGATCAAACATCAATTATTCTGTTGAAAAAGATAAAGTCAATCAGAAAATCTTTTTTAAAGATAGGTTAGGCAGAGATAATTACTCTTATGAAGAAGACCGTTCGATCGCCTGGAAAATTCTTCCTGAAACGATGAAGATAGGAGAGTATAAGGTTCAGAAAGCTGAAACAGATTTTGGCGGAAGAAAATGGACGGCATGGTTTACTACAGATCTGCCTTATCAGGATGGACCGTATAAATTCGGTGGACTTCCGGGGCTGATTGTAAAGGTGGAAGACAGTCAGGGGGATTATTCTTTTGATCTGATGAAAAATTATAAGATTGATGAGTTCCCTACGCTGAATCAGTTTGGGAATACCATCAAAGTAAAAAGAAAAGATTTTGTGAAGCAGCAGGAGAAGTTTAAAACCGATCCGATGTCTTTCATGACTGGTAATCAGGGAGATCGAGGTATGAGAACGGGTGGAGGAAACAGAGGTGGAGGAAATCAGAACCCTGCAGAAATGAGAAAAAGAATGGAAGAGAGAATAAAAGATGAAGTAAAGAGAAACAGTAACCCTATAGAATTGCAATAGTTATACAAAAACCCCTGAAGAATTTCTTCAGGGGTTTATTATTTTATTTAACAGATTATCTCAAAAGCTGATTAAAAGTATCTCCTTGTCTGATGTCTCCTGTATTATATCCTTTCATGAACCATTCTTTACGCTGAGCAGAAGAGCCGTGTGTAAAGCTTTCCTGATCTACATAACCTTGTGATTTTCTCTGGATATTGTCGTCTCCAACTGCCTGAGCCGCTTCTATAGCCGCTTCAATATCTCCGGGTTCTAAAATATGTTGTCTGTTATCGGTTTGCCTTGCCCAAAGTCCGGCATAAAAATCGGCCTGTAGTTCGGTGGCAACGGAAACTCTGTTCATTTCAGCTTCGGAATATTTTCCGCTTCTTCTCAAGGCGTCAACTTTTTGGGTGGTTCCCAAAAGAGTCTGCACATGATGTCCCACTTCATGGGCAAGTACATAAGCAACGGTAAATTCAGTAACTTTTGCTCCAAATCTTTTTTGAAGATCATTGAAGAAACTCATATCCATATATACGGTTTGGTCAGCAGGACAATAAAACGGACCCATTGCAGATTGCGCTGTTCCACACCCTGATTGGGTGGTGTTTTCAAAAAGTACAATTTTAGGGGGAGTATAATCCATTCCGTTTTCACTAAATATCTTGTCCCAGGTAATGATGTTCCAT
>JAFAAJ010000317.1 GCA_023426625.1 Bacteroidota bacterium | reverse complement strand
ATGTTTCAGAGGATATAATCTTGCACTTTCCGCATAGTCTTTAATAAAATACGGATTGATACCCATCTGCGAAGCGATCGTCTGCGGCGGTTGCCCGATCATTGTCTGATAGACAATAACATTGGAAAAATAATTATATAAACTCGCCAACATCATTACAAAAGGGTTATTCTTAGGATTCTTTCCCATAAAATGAGCAATCTTGAATGCCGCATTGGCATTTTTGGTTCCTAAAGCCTTTTGCAGTTCAAAAACATTGTATTCTTTACTGATCCCGATATGGTTTTCAATGATATTTCCATCGAGGATTTCACCTTCTTTCAGGATTATTTTCAGCTTATTCAGTTCATTGGCGATCCTGGAAAGGTCGTTTCCAAGATATTCTGCTAAAAGGTGGGAAATATTCGGGGCTGTTTTGATATTGAGCTTGATGCATTCATCGGCGATCCATTTCGGAAGGTTGTTTTCTTTAACGGATTCACTCAGGAAAAGGGCTTTTGCTTTGTCTAATGCTTTGGACGCTTTTTTACGGCTATCCAGCTTTTTATGTTTGTGGGCAAAAACCAAAACCGTGGAAGGAACGGGATTTTCTACATAGGCTTCCAGTATCCTGTTCTCTTCTTCATTGAATTTCAGATCCTGGGCTTCCTTCACGATGATCACCTGCTTGTCTCCCATCATCGGAAACTGCCTTGCCAGTGAAAGAACCTCCTGATAAGAAGTATCTTTTCCGTACACCACCGTTTGGTTGAAAGCTTTTTCATCCTCTTCCAGAAAGTCGTGCTCAAGGGCTTTTACCGCTACATCAATGAAGTAAGGTTCTTCTCCGTGGAAAAAATAAATAGGTAAAACTTCTTTATTTTTAATATTTTTGAGGATTAAATCTAATTCTTTCATCTTATAAATGGAACTTCCAAAACTGAATTTTCAGGAAACTTTTGATTTTAAATTCAAGAAAGACAAAGATAAGTTTTTTATTTATGATTTGGTTCGTAAAACTTACCTTTTGCTTACTCCTGAAGAATGGGTGAGACAACACTGGGTACATTATTATCTGACCGTAAAATCCTACTCCACATCTGCACTGATCACGGAGAAAAAGATCGTTTTAAACGGTTTAACCAAGAGAATAGATCTTTTAATCACGGAAAAAGCCCAGCCTAAAATCCTGATCGAATGCAAAGCTCCATCGGTGAAGCTGACCGAAAAAACCTTCGAGCAAACCGCAAGATATAATTCTATTATCGGAGCCAAAGAGATCATTCTTACCAACGGTTTACAGCACATCAATGCGTATTATGAGAATGAGCAGTATCAGTTTTATAAATAAAATTCAGGTTGAAGATAAGAATGAGATTATAAAAACACTAAATATTAACAAATGAACATCAAAAACATTGTCTTCGATTTCGGAGGCGTTTTAATGGATTGGAATCCAAGATATTTTTTCAAAGACCACTTCAATGATGATGAAAAAATGGAGTATTTCCTTACTCATATTGCCCAGCCGGAATGGAATGAGGAACAGGACAGAGGAAGAAGCCTTGCGGAAGGAACGGAAATTCAGATCAAAAAATTCCCGGAATGGGAAAAAGATATCAGAGCTTATTATGATAACTGGACCGTCATGCTGAAAAGCGATATTCCCCAAAATGTAGAGGTTCTGAGAAAGCTCAGTCAAACAAATTATGAGCTTTTCGGTTTAACGAACTGGTCTGCGGAAACTTTTCCTTACGCATTGGAGAATTATGATTTCTTCCAGCTATTCAATGGGAAGATCGTGGTTTCGGGAACGGAAAAACTCATCAAACCGGATCCTAAGATATGGCACGTTTTACTGGAAAGGTATAACATCGAAGCGCAGGAGTCCGTTTTCATTGATGATAATGCGAAAAACATTGAAATTGCCCGGTCTTTAGGCTTTCATACGGTGCACATTCTTCCGGACACCAATCTTGAAGAAGAATTGAACAGTTTAGGAATACAGTTCAGATAATGTCTGTTTTATAACAATTTAACAATCCTCATTGTAAGTTATTTATTAATTTAGATGAGGATTTTTTAATCTTACATCATAATTATTCACTTAAATTACAAAATATGATACGTTCAATCTTATTATCCTTATGTCTTATGAGTTCGGGAAAATTTTTCAGCCAGAAACTTTCTACAGTCTCTTATCAGGACGGTTCCCAAAAACTGAATGGACTGGTAACTTCCAATGCCGGGAAAAAGCTTCCCGGAGTTCTTATCTTACCAGCATGGAAAGGAATAGACAACGAAGCAAAAACAGCTGCCGCCGACCTTGAAAAACAGGGTTATATTGCTTTTATCGCTGATATTTACGGAGAAGGAAATATTCCGACAGATAATGCTTCTGCCGCAAAAACTTCCGGATATTATAAACAGAATTATGAAGCTTACCAAAAACGGATTTCGCTCGCATTGGAACAGCTTAAGAAAAGCGGTGCCATTCCTGAAAAAATTGCAGTGATCGGCTATTGTTTCGGAGGAGCGGGTGCGTTGGAAGCAGCGAGAGGAAATTTACCGGTTGCGGGTGTTGTTTCCATCCACGGAAGCCTGTCAAAGGATCAAAACAGAAAAAACAATCTTATTACCACCAAAATTCTGGTGGAACATCCTGCAGATGATAAAGGGGTGAGTCAACAGGATTATGATAATCTGATCAAAGAAATGAATGAGGGCAAGGCCGACTGGCAGATCATTACTTATGCACATTCCAAACATACATTTACCAATCCTGAATCTGCGGATTATAATGAAGTGATGGCCAAAAGAGCCTGGAATCACACGTTGATGTTTTTAAAAGAGATATTGAGGGATGAATGATAAATGATTGCGGATAATGATGAGAAGAGCTTCGCGATTTCACAGTTTTGCGATTTCGCGATTTTGCCATTCATCTATCAGTCTACTCCTTCCTCTTCCCTATTCACTAATTCCATTGAAAAAGCGGGAAGACAGATCGCAATGTACTCGCATTCTTCTGAAAAGGGATTGCTATAACGAACTCTTGCTCCTTTTTCGACAAGGATGCTCTGTCCTTTTTCAAGAACCACAGTTTCACCGTCTATTTCAAATTGTTTTTTCCCTGTAATTATATAGGTGAATTCGTCAAATTCAGGGGTTTGATGGGGTTCACTCCAACCTGCAGGAGCAATCATGTGTGCGATTGATACATTTGAATGTTGTGTAGAGTTTCCCCAATGTTCTTCAATTAATTTTCCGTCCGTAGTAGGAACTACAAATGGTGTTTTCTGAATTTTATATTTTTTCATAATAATGATATCTGGTATTATTTATTTTAACCTATTCTTCTTCTTTATTTAAAATTATTTAGCTTATAATTAAAACGCAAGGCAAGACAAAGATTTCTCTTAATTTCTTTAAAAAGTAGTTAAACAAAGGCGTTTCACTTAATTTCGAAACACAAAGATTCAAATGATTAACGAGCTTATTTTATCCAGTTTTCTTTTTTAATTTCATAAACAATATTCGTTCTTGAAGGTTCTCCGAAATAGGCAACTTCTTCTTCCGCGATCTTTTGCCCTCCAAGTCTTTCCATAGCGATCTGTGAGCGAAGGTTTTCCTTTCCTACATGGAAATATACTTTATCTACATACCGGAATATATAATCCAGCATGAGTTTTTTAATCTGCGGATTGATTCCTTTTCCCCAAGATTTGATTCCGTAAAAAGTATAGCCAATGAAGATACTTTTATTAACTTCATCATAGTCATAATAGCGGCTGCTTCCCAAAACATCTCCCGAAGCTTTCTCTATGATCTTAAACGCTCCCTTGCTTTCCATTGCTCCCAGAAAAAAGTTTTCGAAAACTTCTCTTTTGTAGCGGTCTTTATTGGGATGTTGTTCCCACACACGGGGATCGGAAGCCACTTCATACAGAGCCTCAAAATCCCCTTGCTGTAAGGGGATTAGTTGGTATTCCTGATTTTCTAAAACAGGCTGAACTGAAAAATTCATATTCAAATAGTATAGATGGAAATTTTCTTAACTCTTGGTCTTATTTGCGTCTGATTCTATTTTTTTGATCTCTTTCAGCTTGTCTGTGATTTTGATCACGGCATCCGGTTTTGCCGGTTTCAAAGGTACTTCTGCCTGTAAGTGATCCCATTTTAACACTAAATTAGCTGAATTTTCATCGGTAGGATTCAGGGTGATCTCGAACCATTCCTGTTTATCCGTCAATTTATTCACCGGTATCGTTACGTCTACTACATCCTGAGAAGGGTCATAGGTATAAGCTCCCCATTGCTGGAAGTCTTTATTCAAAATAACTTTCCATTCTTTTTCTGTAGGAACGATAAAAAGTCCGTATGTACCTGCCGGAACGGTTTTCCCGCCAAAGTTCACGGATTGTCCGAAGGTAATTTTTGTGGATGAATTGGCTCCCGCTCTCCAAACCTGTCCGTAAGGAACCAGTTCTCCGAAAATTTTACGTCCTTTCACTCCGGGTCTTCCATAATCTATAATAATCTTAGACATAGAAAACTGCTGTTCTACCCGTTGACGCGGGCTGGCTGCCGGTACGGTGTATTCCTGCGCAATACTTAACGCTGAAGCTGATATACAAAGTGCAAATAGTATCTTTTTCACGTGTAAATTTTTGTTTAAAATTACAAAATCAAAACAGAATAGCCTTCTTCAATTCCAATAATTTTTGCTTTCTCCAATGATTTTGATAGACTTGAAAATAATGAATTTTTTATCTTACTCTTTTAGCCTGCTCAATATGTCTTATGTTGTGGTAGATCACGAATCTAAAGGTATCTCCGAGTTTAAGTTTGATCAATTTGGAAATGCTAATTCCTGTTTTGGTTTTTCCAAGACTTACATTTTTAGCTTTGTCGAGCAATTCCAACAATTGTTTCTGCTGGTGAATGAATTCCGTTAGGACCTTTTTATCCAAACGACTGTGAATAGGATTCATACTTTTGAAGGTGTTCATTTTTTTCAGCTTTTCTTTCGGAAGCATGCTGCTTGCAAAATACTCTCCTAAAATTCCGGAGGAAAATGTGGTTTCCGGAATATGCTTTGAAGCAGCTATTTTTTCACGGATTTCAGGAATATAAAAATTACCGTAGCGGTTGAGGTGTTCTATACATTCTAGAATGCTCCAGCTGTTTTCCGTAACTCTGTAATTGAGCTCTTCTTCCGTTTTCTGAAGTAATGTTTCAACATAATGAATATGCTGCTGAATGATATTTTGAAGTTCGGTGATCAATTGTGATGAAGAAATTTTCATTGCTGTTTTTTTGCAAATTTCCCGAATAAATAATTCTTAAATCTTGACTGAACTCAAGATTTTTTAAGCCGGGACAGGGTTTCAGGGGACATCCTGAGATAATTGGCAATATACCGATTCGGGATTTCCTGAAATAATTTCGGACTTCTCTTCAAAACTCTTTCATAGCGTTCTCTGGGAGAATTGATCAGCAGATCTTTTTCTCTTTCGATTTGTTGCAATACAAGGTCTTCAAGGATGTTTATCCAAAGTTTCATGTTTTCAGGGTTGGAACGCATAAATTCGTTGAAATCTTTTTGAGATGCTATTTTAACGGTCGTTTTTTTGATCGCCTGAATATAAAAATCCGATGATCTCCCGGAAAGAAAAGAATCGAGTGAAACAATGATATTCCCCGAATACCCGAACCTTATGATCCTTTCTTCATCTTCATCCATGATGAAAATCCTCACGCTGCCATTTTCAATGAAGTAAATATTGGTATCGGTTTCATCTTTTATTTTAAGGTATTCATAACGCTGGATCGTTTTTTCAGACTGAAACAAATCGGCTTCCAATAAAGTTTTGATAACATCCATAGATCAATAATTATTTTGAATATGACAATTTTCTGTAATGTCTTACAGCGATAATCATCACAGCAATGAACGGAATGGTAGAAAGTATGATCTTAAAGTTCAATCCCAAAACCCCGATGAAAAACATAAATACCAACAAAACAGCCAATCCGCTCATTCCAATGTATGTTAAAGATTTATTAGGTTTTTTCTGAAACAAGGTTACCAATAGCAACAATTGTCCTATCATGGGAAGTAAAGTGAACGGATGAAAAACGGAAACCGGATCTTTCAGGATTTTTAAAAGGATCTCATATTCTGCTTCGAAAAGAAATGAACGATTATCAGTTCCCCATTCTAAATACCCCAACAATGAGGTGATAATCAGAAGAGAATTTATTATTTTACTTTTCAGGTGATTTCTCATATATTAACTTCTCTATTTCAATTAAAAACAATTTTTACATCCAATGACTAAAATACAAATTTTATGATTTCAGTTGGCTTGAAGTTTTAATTTCTTTAACCAAAAATCCCCCGTAATTTCTTACGAGGGAATTGTATATAGACATTTTGTTCAATTACATCGTCTCCATTTTGAAGCTCATACTTTCGATTACTTTCAAAATCGCTTCTACTGTATCCATTGATGTTAAACAAGGTACTCCGTTTTCCACACTCATTCTTCTGATCTGGAATCCGTCTCTTTCTGCCTGTTTTCCTTTGGTAGTGGTATTGACTACGTATTGCACTTTTCCTTTCTGGATAAGGTCGATCAGGTTTACATCTTCTTCTCCGATCTTGTATCCTATTTTACAAGGAATTCCTTTTTCTTCGAAGAATTTTGCGGTTCCTTCCGTAGCCCAGATTCTGAAACCTACTTCATGGAATCTTGCGGCTAAATCTGCTGCTTCCTGCTTATGTTTATCTGCAACCGTGAACAGGATGGAACCATGCATAGGAACTTTTCTACCTGCTGCAACCAATCCTTTGTATAATGCTTTTTCCAGTGTGGTATCTTTACCCATAACTTCTCCTGTAGACTTCATTTCAGGACCTAAAGAGATATCAACTTTCGTCAGTTTTGAGAAAGAGAATACCGGAACTTTCACAAATACACCCTCTTTATTCGGAACCAATCCGTTTTCGTAACCCAGATCTTTCAGCTTTTGTCCTAAGATCGCTTTTGTAGCCAGGTTAGCCATCGGAACATCCGTGATTTTGGATAAGAAAGGAACGGTTCTGGATGAACGCGGATTCACTTCGATCACATATACATTTCCTTCAAACAGAACGTATTGGATATTCATAAGTCCGACTACATTCAGACCTTTTGCCAATCTTTTGGTATATTCAACTAAAGTTTCAATTTCTTTTGGTGAAACATTTTGCGGCGGATATACAGCAATAGAGTCTCCGGAATGCACTCCCGCTCTTTCGATATGCTCCATGATTCCCGGAATCACTACAG
>JAFAAJ010000284.1 GCA_023426625.1 Bacteroidota bacterium | reverse complement strand
TTGCCCCCCCCGAAACTCTTTACTATTCAATAATCCTTCCTCTATCACTTAGAAAACTTGGTTCTAACATAAGAGAATATACCGTATCCCAATGAGCACACCCCAAAGACTAAAGATTTTAAAATTGTATGATTCAACGGTTCTATAACTTCATCTCTTTTGTTTTCTGAATTAAAAAAAATGAAAAAGAACAGGGAGGTAATCAGATATAAAAAGACATATATTTTTGTTTTATTTTTCATCATAACCTAATATTAAAAATAATGGTTTGAGAAGATGTTTTATAACTTCCCATCCATATGTTACTTAAGATCCATCCATCTAATTTACAGCTCACTCAACGGATCCCAAAAAAGATTTTTAAAGTTTTTGATCCTGAAATTTTCAACGGTTATACCTTCTGCCTCCAATCTCTCCTGAAATTCCGGCACAGACAATGTCCCTGAACTTGAGATCACACGATGAGCAGGGACATCTTTCGGGCAACCACCCATTGCTTTTCCTACGTGACGGGAATGGTTTGGAAAACCAACAGCTTTGGCTATGGCTCCATAACTCGTTACTCTTCCTTTGGGAACTAATCTGGTGATCTCCCAAACCTGCTGTTTGAAAATTTCGTTCATATCAAAACTTATAAATTATGGTATTTTGCATTATTTTTGGATTCAGTAAAACTGCCATTTCTTAAAATATAAAGTTATGAAAAAATCGTTTTTCCGCTTACTGAATAAGATCAATAAAGCCATTTTACCGAAACTCAGTCATAAAGATCCCAATACGCTCACCAAACTCCAAAAAGGAATTTTGGCTTACCGGTATTTTGTATTGATTAATTCGCTTGATTAATTCACAAAAAAACGCTCCAAAAGTTGAAGCGTTTTGTATCATTAAATCTTATTTTTCTATTAAGAATTTTCCAAGATATAAGAGAACATCAATGGAGCACAGATGGTTGCATCACTTTCAACGATAAATTTCGGTGTTGTGATGTCCAGTTTTCCCCATGTGATTTTTTCATTAGGAACTGCTCCCGAATAAGAACCGTAAGATGTTGTAGAATCAGAAATCTGACAGAAATACGACCAGAAAGGAATATCATGCATTTCCATATCCTGATATAACATTGGTACCACACAGATTGGAAAATCTCCGGCGATCCCCCCTCCGATCTGGAAGAAGCCAACTCCTTTTCCATCACAATTTTTAGTGTACCAGTCTGCTAAATAGGTCATATATTCAATTCCTGATTTCATGGTTGAAGCTTTTAGCTCACCTTTGATGCAGTATGAAGCAAAAATATTCCCCATTGTAGAATCTTCCCATCCCGGAACCACGATAGGCAGGTTTTTCTCTGCTGCTGCGATCATCCAGGAATCTTCTCTCGGAATCTCATAATATTGCTCCAATACCCCTGAAAGAATCATTTTATACATATACTCATGAGGGAAATATCTTTCACCTTTCGCTTCTGCATCTTTCCAGATCTCAACGATATGTTTCTGTAATCTTCGGAAAGCTTCTTCTTCAGGAATACAGGTATCTGTTACCCTGTTCAGTCCTCTTTCCAACAGATCCCATTCCTCTTGTGGAGTAAGGTCTCTGTAATGAGGTACTCTTTCATAGTGAGAATGTGCCACCAGATTCATAAGATCTTCTTCAAGGTTAGCTCCTGTACAGGAAATAAAGTCAACTTTTCCCTGACGGATCATTTCAGCAAGAATTTTCCCTAATTCTGCCGTAGACATTGCCCCGGCTAACGTCACCATCATTTTTCCGCCGTCTTTCAAATGCGCTACATAACCTTTAGATGCATCCACCAATGCTGCTGCATTGAAATGCAGGTAATATTTTTCTATGAATTCAGTAATCGGTTTATTCATTATTTTTGATTTTTGCAAAGATAAAACTTAAAAATGGAATGTAGCAGCAGCACTTAAAGAAACTCTGCCTAAACCTTCTTTTTGATCCTCCCCGAATTCATAAGTAACTCCGTTGAATTTCATTTTATTCAAAGTCCCTCCCGTTAATCCAAGCTTCGGACCTATGAAAACATTCTTTGCTAAAGCGTACTGATACCCCATATTCATTTCAACACCCAAATTGGAACCGGTTCCTTTTACTCCTCCTGTTTTAGTGGTGTAAGAAATTACCCCTAAAGCCAGATCAAGGAACAATTTGTGTTTTGTCTCCTGATTGAAATTAGAATACATCAAAGCAGGTCCAAAGAAAGTAATATTATCTTTTGTATGTACCACACCGGAAACCACATTCCCGGTATTGTCTATCACACTGATTTTGCCATTGTTTGAAGCACTATAATTAGAATACTTCAATCCCAGAGCCACGTCTCCTTTTAAATGATAATAAGCCGAAACATCTAAGTTCATACCAGTTTTAAGACCTTTAAGGTAATTTCTTTCTTCTGCAGATATTCCTTTAGGCATTTCAGCAGTTCTCCATGCATAACCTACGGAAGGAATAATTGAAAATTTTTGTTGAGCGAAAGAAAATAAGAAAGCAGAAACAGCTCCCAGTGTCAGTAATTTTTTTAACATTTATTCAAAATTTTGGCAAAAATACTATTTTTTCCCAATCTCTTGATTTAAAACCTGAAACGTCTGTTTTCTTTTTTATCGGAAAGCTTCTTTTTGGTATCCAGCCTTTTCTGTTTTTGGGCTTTGGAAGGTTTGGTTGGAACACGTTTTTTAGGGATAATCAGTGACCGGTTAACTATTTCAAGGATTTTTTCAATGGCTTTGGTTTTATTCATCAATTGTGTCCTGCTCTCCGAAACGGTCAGGAAGAGAAAACCGTCCGCATTGATCCTGTTTTTTAATTTATGTTGAATTAATGCTTTTTCATCATCATTAAAGAATTCAGAATCTTCCACTTTCCAAAGTACGGTTACGGAAGTTTCCACTTTATTCACATTTTGTCCTCCTGCCCCGCTGCTGCGGGAAGTTTTGAAATTAAGTTCTTTTGAAAAATCTTTCATCCTTTTTACATTCAACCTGTGATCAGGTTCATTAATTCTTTTCTGCTAACCTTTCCATTGGGCGTTCTTGGGATCTGATCCACGAAAATTATTTCTTTCGGTTTATGATAATTTTTCTCAAATGAGATTTCCGATATTTTTTCTATCATATCTGCCGACTGATCTCCTTCTATAACCAGTATCAATTTTTGACCCAAACTTTCATCTGATATTCCTAAAAAAACAGCTTCATTCGGGATTTCTTTTTTGACTAAAGCTTCCAGTTCTTCCGGAAATATTTTTGCCCCTCCAGAATTGATGACATTATCTATTCTTCCCAAAAACCTGAACTGTTTCTCGTTTTTAATTTCAACTAAATCATTCGTTTGCAGAATTTCAGGATTAAGATCCGGTGCAAAGATCCTCAGACAACCTCTCTCGTCTGTTGTGATAGAAACATGATCAAAAGCGGTAAAATAGTCTTCCGCATTGGGTGTTAACTGCTTTAATGCAATATGTGACAGGGTTTCCGACATTCCATAGGTTTCATAAATACGGGTTTTAAACCGGGAGATTCTTTTTTTAAGACTCTCTGACACTGCCGCACCGCCAATGATCAGATTTTGGATCAGATAAAGCTTATCCAATGAGTTTTCAACCTGAAGTGGAGTCATCGCACAGAAACTGATCTCAGAAGATAAATGTTCGAGTGGTTTCAGGGAAGGTTCTGAAATGGTAAGTTTCAACTTTCTTTCTATTGAACGAACGATCATCATTTTTCCCGAAATATATTCTACGGGAAGACACAATAATGCGGTATCCCCTTTTTTCAACCCTAAAAAGTCACAGGTCATTTTCGCAGAATTGATCATTCTCTTTTTCTCAATTTCAAAAATCTTTGGAGTTCCGGTAGAACCCGAAGTCTGAACCTGAACCTTTTCACAATCCGAAGACCATTCTTCCAAAAATTTTTTGATTTTTTTTTCGAAATCTGTTTCTAAGCCTAAATTATTAAAATTGAGATTATTGTAGTCTATTAGCATGTTTCTCATCGATAAAAAGTGGAGTAAATTTAAAAAAAAATGTAAAAAGTTCTTGCAGATAAAGAAAAAAGCTGTAAATTTGCACCACTGAAACAGTAACACAGACCCATGGTGTAGCGGTAACACTACTGATTTTGGTTCAGTCATCTGGGGTTCGAATCCCTGTGGGTCTACAAACCATCCTAAATAAGGGTGGTTTTTTATTTTTATCCTTAAATTATATTTCTAGTAAGCATATTATGTTGCACTCGCTGAAAAGAAATAGAGTTTTGCACCTTATTTTAAAGCAACAATATCTCTAAAACGATTCTTCTTAAAATCAATTCTTATTGATTAAGCTTAACCTAGATATAATCACAGTTTTTACAATCCGCTTTTCAATTCATCCGGAATTGGAATATGGTTTTGTTTCATATAGCGGATCAGGTCGTTGTATTTATCCTCATAACTGTCCGCAGCGCATTTATGAGAAATACTGCAAATATCGGATGGTTTTATTCCTAAAATATCAGATATCTTGGTAAGCGTATCAATATTGATCTTCACCTTGGAATTTTCAATATCAGAATAAGCTTTTTGGGAAATTCCCATTTCAAAAGCCATATATTCCTGAGTAAGATCCTTACTTCTCCTGATTTTTCTGATGTTTTGACCACACACTTTCATTGCACCTTATTTTTAGTAGTTTTTAGTATAGTTTAGAAGATTATCAACTAGACTTAAACAAAGTTAATAAATACCTTTGTCAAAACATTATACCCACTACATGATATTTTATTTTTTATTCAGATTCACTCAAAAAACACATAATCAGATAGGATCTTAAAGAAATAAATATCGCTCGTACAACACAATTGGAATTATGGAGACGCAAAAATTTAATTATGACAATACCATTGTCAGAGCATTCCTGTATGCTACTATTGCATTCGGACTTGTAGGATTTCTCTTAGGGCTTACGGCCGCATTAATGCTTTTTTATCCGGAGCTTCCAGAATTTTTATTTGGAACAGATGACACCACCATTCAAAGTTTAAGAAGCGGAAATATCCAAGGGCTCATCAATACTCAGGGAGCATTGGGCTTCGGAAGGATAAGAATGCTTCATACCAGTGCAGTAATCTTTGCTTTTGTCTGTAATTCCTTCTTCTGTGGGGCTTACTACAGCATGCAACGATTATTGAAAACAAGAATGTACAGTGATACATTGTCATGGCTTCATTTCTGGACATGGCAGATCATGATCGTAAGTGTTGTTATCACCTTCTTAATGGGTATCAACACATCTAAAGAATATGCGGAACACGAATGGCCAATCGATATTCTGATTGCTGTTTCATGGATCATATTTGGTATCAATATGTTCGGAACTATTGCCAAGAGAAGGGTAAGACACCTTTATGTAGCTATCTGGTTCTATATCGGTACATGGATCGCTGTGGCAATGCTTCATATCTTTAATAACTTAGAAGTTCCATTATCTTTTACAAGCTGGAAATCTTATTCAGCATACGCCGGAGTGAAAGACGCTCTTGTACAATGGTGGTATGGTCACAATGCCGTAGCATTCGTACTGACAACACCTGTTCTTGGTTTGATGTATTATTTCTTACCAAAAGCTGCCGACAGACCGGTTTTCTCTTATAAACTGTCTATTATTCACTTCTGGTCATTGATTTTCGTTTACTTATGGGCTGGTCCTCACCACCTTCAGTATACAGCGCTTCCTTCATGGGCACAAGCTCTGGGAACAGGTTTCTCTATCATGCTTATCGCTCCATCCTGGGGAGGAATGCTAAACGGACTTCTCACTTTAAGAGGAGCTTGGGATAAAGTAAGAGAAAATCCTATTCTTAAATTCTTCGTGGTAGCTGTCACCTGCTATGGTATGGCAACTTTCGAGGGACCACTTTTAGCAACAAAGTCATTAAATAAAATCGGGCATTACACAGATTGGGTTATCGGTCACGTACATATCGGTGCTCTTGGATGGAACGGATTCATGGCATTCGGAATTGTATATTACTTAATTCCAGTGATGTGGAGAACAAAACTTTGGTCTGTAAAATTAGCTAACTGGCATTTCTGGTTAGGAACATTAGGAATTATTTTCTATGCAGTACCCATGTATATTCCAGGATTCACTCAGGGATTAATGTGGAAACAGTTCAACCCGGACGGAACTTTAGTTTGGAAAAACTGGCTGGATACTGTAACGGCAATCCTTCCTTACTTCAAACTAAGATTTTTAGGAGGTGTCTTCTATCTTTCAGGAGCTGTTTTAATGGTAATCAATGTTTATAAAACCATCAGAGCCGGATCATTCCAGAAGGAAGTTCCTGCAGAGGCTCCAGCTTTAGCCAACATTGGTCACCAGAGAAAAGAAGGAGAAGGCGTTCACCTATGGCTTGAAAGAACACCAAAATTGCTTTCCATTCTGGCTTTTGTAGCAGTATCCATCGGTGGATTGGTAGAGATCATTCCTACTCTTACAATAAAGAGCAATCTTCCACAGATCACAGCCGTGAAACCTTATACACCATTAGAACTGGAAGGTAGAGACCTGTATATCCGTGAAGGATGTAATTCCTGCCACTCACAGATGATAAGACCTTTCCGTGATGAAGTAGTAAGATTTGAAGGTAAAAACGGACAGTACTCTAAAGCGGGAGAGTTCGTATATGACAGACCATTCTTATGGGGTTCTAAGAGAACAGGACCGGATCTGCACAGAGAAGGAGGGCGTAACCCGGATTCATGGCACTTCAAGCATATGTACAACCCAAGAATTACTTCTGCAGGTTCCATTATGCCACGTTTCCCTTGGCTGATCACCAACAAGCTAGACCGTACGGAAATGGTGAACAAAATGAAACTAATGAAGAATGCATTTGATGTTCCTTATTCAAAAGCGGAGATAGATTCCGCCAACCAATGGGCAGATAACCAATCCAGTGCTATTGTACAAAGAATTTATTCTGAAGCTGCAGATATCAAAGTTCAGATGGAAAAAGAAAAATCAGCAAAAGGAGCAGCATTTGTTCCGCTTGAGCAAAGAGAGATCGTAGCAATGATCGCCTATCTTCAAAGATTGGGAACAGATATTAAGACGACAAATATTCAAACTGCCAGTGCAGAGTAATTATTAAAGCTTAAAGAAATGAAACCAAGAACACCCATTTCAATATATATTATTGTTACTATAGGTTTGGTCATCATGGCCTTCGAAATGTTCAGTCAGGATGGAAACTACTTTACCTCACCATATTTCTGGGTATTGCTGTTGATCACCACTATTCTTCTCCTCATTATGAATTCCATTGGAGATCTGGTGGAAAATGAAAACTACAG
>JAFAAJ010000062.1 GCA_023426625.1 Bacteroidota bacterium | reverse complement strand
GTACATTTGAGTGGGGTGCGAGAGGAAATATGATCACTCTGAACGGTAAAACTGCAAAATATAAATATAAAGTAGGGGAGAACAAACTTATCCAGCTTCAACTGGACGGAAAACAGATGGATGGACCGAACAAGGATCTGTATGTTTTTAAGAAGAAATAATATAAATAAAGGCTTTTAAGCCTTTATTTTTTATCCTAAAACTGATAGGCAATGATTTTAGTGTCGCTTCTCAGTGTTTTCACCAAAGCTTCATGATTTATTTTTTTTCCTGTGAGCGTCCATGTTGTGGTAAGATTACCCTGTGCATAATGCTGCTGTGAAGTTTTAAACTTCAGATGGTGTTTTCTGAAAAGATCTTCACAATGTACAGTATCATCGGCATTCAATATTTCTATTTTATATTCGATGATTTTATGGTTTTTATCAATGATGTCTTCAAGATAGGTGAGTGCACTCAAAACTAGCAGAACCAAAAAGGTTCCTAAAAGAGCCAGATACACATATCCTGATCCTACCGCCATTCCTATCGATGCACTTGCCCAAATGGTTGTTGCAGTGGTGATCCCGTCAATTTTATTATCTCCTTTGAAAATAACTCCGGCTCCTAAAAAACCTATTCCGGTAATAATATTAGCTGCAATACGATCCGGATCATCAATCCCTATTTTCACCGAAAGAATAGTAAACAAGCAGGCTCCGAAACATACCAGAATAAAGGTACGCAATCCCGCCGATTTATTTCTGTATTCCCGTTCCGCACCTATCAGTAAACCGATGAGTACAGAAATGAATGTCAATAGCAATTCATTTTGAATAGAATGATCCTGCAAGAATTCCATCTCTTACCTTTTTTAAACTAATTCTGAATAAAATTACGATAAAATATGATTGCGAATTATGATTGGAGTTATATATAAGAAAAAGACTACTTCAAAGGTAGTCTTTATTTCAAGCGTAATTCTCAAATTTAAGTGATGTCATACCGCTTAATTCTATAGCTTGAACTAATGTAAAACTAGACGCTGTGCTTTATTGTTTTTCGATCAGATCCAGAAACTGCTGTTCATCTAGAATTTCTATGGTTCCGATATCCTGAGCTTTTTTCAGTTTGCTTCCGGCTTTCTCGCCTACTACAAGGAAGTTAAGATTTTTAGATACGGCAGAAATGTTTTTTCCGCCATGCTTTTCTACCATTTCTTCCGCCTGTTCTCTGGTGAATAAGGACAGCTTGCCGGTAAACAGGAATGTCTTTCCGTCAAGAACATTAGACAGGACTTCATTGGTGCTTTCGCTCTTTTCAAGCTGTACACCGTATGATTTCAGGCGTTCAAGCATTAAAACGTTTTCAGGATTATTAAAGAACTCAACAATACTTACAGCGATCTTGGTTCCGATATCTTCTACCTGACAAAGTTCTTCAACAGAAGCGTTTTTCAGATCTTCAATGGTTGGGAAATTCTTGACCAGTTTTTTGGCAACTGTTTCACCTACATGTTTGATCCCGATTCCGTACAGTACTTTTTCAAAAGGTATTTCCTTCGATTTTTCAATTCCTGAGATGATGTTTTGGGCAGATTTTTCCGCCATCCTTTCTAATGGAAGAAGCTGTTCTTTGGTAAGAACATACAGGTCTGCAGGATTTTCTATCAGTCTTTCCTTGTACAGCTGCTCTATGGTTTCACTTCCAAGATTTTCAATGTTTAAAGCTTTTCGGGAAACATAATGGATCATCCTTCCTACTACTTGCGGCGGACAATGCAGCTCATTCGGACAGAAATGGATCGCCTGATCTTCAATTTTTACCAGTTCTGTTCCGCATTCAGGACAATGTTGGATGTATTCTATTTCCTTACTTGTACGTTCTCTCTTTTCTGTATTTACGCCTACAATTTTCGGAATGATTTCTCCACCTTTTTCTACATATACGAAATCCTGTTCATGGAGATCCAGCTTTTTGATGATGTCTTCATTATGCAGAGAAGCCCTTTTTACGATCGTTCCGGCAAGTAAAACGGGTTTCAGATTGGCAACGGGAGTTATGGCTCCGGTTCTTCCTACCTGATAAGACACGCTTTGCAATTCAGTTTCCACTTTTTCAGCTTTGAATTTATAAGCCATTGCCCATCGTGGAGATTTTGCTGTATATCCAAGTTGTCTTTGTTGTTGCAATGAGTTTACTTTCAGAACAATTCCGTCGATTTCAAAAGGTAAATTATGTCTTTCCGTATCCCAATAATTTATAAATTCCTTTACCTCATCCAGTGTTTTGCAAAGTTTAGCCTGTTGAGAGGTCTTGAATCCCCAGGATTTTGCGTTTTCGAGCAATTCCCAATGTGTTTGTGCAGGAATTTCATCCGAAATAAACTGATACAGAACAGAAGACAATCCTCGCTTTCTTACCTCTGCACTGTCCTGCATTTTCAAACTTCCGCTTGCTGTGTTTCTAGGATTCATAAAGGGATCTAGACCTTCCTCTTCACGAAGTTTATTGATCTTGTCAAAGTTTTTCCTTGTCAGATAAATTTCACCTCGCATGAAAAAATGAGGAGGGAAATTCCCTTTCAACGTCAAAGGAATATCTGAAATGGTTCGAACATTAGCCGTGATCTCATCTCCCTGAAAACCATCACCACGAGTTATGGCTTGTACCAGTTTTCCGTTTTCATAAAGAATGGAGATCGAGGCACCATCATACTTAAGTTCTGCAACAAATTCCACCGGATCATCAATAGTTTTGATGATTCTCTTTTCCCAATCCTCAAGATCATTGAAATCATAAGAATTATCAAGGGAGTACATTCTGAATTTATGCTGAACGGTTGGGAAAACCTTGGTAATGCCTCCGCCAACACGCATGGTGGGAGAATTTTCATCATAAAATTCCGGGTGCTTTGCTTCAAGATCCTGAAGTTCTTCCAATAATCTGTCGAATTCATAATCTGTAATGGTAGGAGCATCCAGCAGATAATAGTTTTCATTATGCTGATGAAGTTCCTTTCGAAGCTGTTCTATCTTTTGTTGAATGTTTTCGGACATTGCTGTTTATCTTTTAAGCAAAAATAATTAAAGTAATTTCAAACTGTTTAAACTTATCAAAAAATAAAATAAAAGTGATGCGAAAATTAATGTTTCAGGGAAATAAGATTTAAACTTCTCTTAACAGACAACCGGAGAAAGTCAGATACCTTTGCGCTTACTACACATTTCTAAATTTAATATTACCTTTATGTTATGAAAAATTTTATCTTAGGGTTAGCAGTTTTAAGCACGGTACTGATGAAGGCACAAACCCAAATTATTGCTCACAGAGGATATTGGCAAACGCAGCCTCCCACCACGGAAAATTCCGTAAAAGCACTGAAAAATGCCCAACAATTGAAAGTCTACGGAGGAGAATTTGATGTGAGAATGTCCAAAGACGGTGTTCTGCTGATCAACCACGATGAACATCACGGAAAAATGGAGATCTCCGAAACGGACTTCAAAGAATTAAAAAAGCTGAAATTATCCAACGGCGAAAACCTTCCTACTTTAAAAGATTATTTAAAACAGGGGAAAAAAGATCCTTCCGTAAAGCTGATCATTGAGCTGAAGCCCATTAAATCCCAGGAAAAAGAAAATGAACTGGTAGCTAAAACCATCCAAATGGTGAAAGACATGAAGCTGGAATCTCAAAGTGAATTTATTTCTTTCAGCCTGAATATCTGCAAAGAGATCAAGAAAATTGAACCTAAATTCAAAGTTCAGTATTTAAACGGAGAATTATCGCCCGAACAGATCAAAAAAGAAGGTTTGGACGGGATGGATTATCACTACAGTGTTTTCTCCAAAAATCCAACCTGGATAGAAGAAGCCAATTCTTTAGGTTTGATCACGAATGCCTGGACTGTGAACGACATAGAAATCTATGAACAGTTGAAAAAACAAGGGATCGGATTTGTAACAACCAATATTCCTGACCAGCTGAAAGATAAGTAAACAATCAATTAATTTGTAAAAATTTCATCCTGTTTCTTAAAGAGATAGGATTTTTTTGCGCTAATATTTTAATTTAACCTGAGTTCGGGATAAGCTTATATACCACGCAAAGCTAAACAAAAGTATTAATCACATGGTT
>JAFAAJ010000234.1 GCA_023426625.1 Bacteroidota bacterium | reverse complement strand
GCGGGTTCAATCCTTATTTTTTTCATTACGGGGAAGATGTGGAATACGCAAACAGGGTTCATTTTCACAAAAAGAAAATACTGCTTGTTCCGGAAAGTAAAGTTGTTCATGATGGCAAACAGGCTCTAAACAAGGTAGATTATAATAAATACGCTGATCTCAGCGTCGAAACGAACATTATCAATCCTAACTTTTCCGATGCTTTTGAATTAGAGAAAAAAGCGCTGAAACAAAGCATGTTGAAGAATATCCTTACCGGAAATTTTTCTATTTATAAAAAGCTGTTGAAGAAATACCGGAAAATATCCCGCGAAGAAAAAGAACTGACCGAAATTCAGAAGAAAGTAAGTCAAACCGGACCTTCTTTTTTAAACATATAAATATTAATTCCCATTAAATAAAAACACAAAAAGATGTCAATTTCAAAAAGAATCCAAAACAAAATCAAATTATTTTCTCATTCAGGCTCCAGATATCAATGTCCTTTTTGTGGCTATCAATCCAAAGATCTGGAAGTTGTAGGGCACGACCTACCTGTTTTACAGGAAAAACAGGTAGTTGGCGGTGGAAGAAGAGCTGCCGGCTGTTACAAGTGCCACTCAAGACTCAGAGAAAGACTTTTATATGCCTTTATTATTGAAGAACTAAAGCTTCCAAAGGAAACGAGCATACTGCACATTGCGCCTGAACCCAAACTATCAAGAATCCTGCTCAACCAAAATTTCAAAGAATATATCTGCGGAGATTTGTTTACGGAAGGATATCATTATCCGGAATATGTAAAAAATATTAATGTGCTTGAAATTCCTTATGAAAACAATCATTTCGATCTGCTGATCTGCAATCATGTTCTGGAACATATTCCCGAAGATACAAAAGCCATGAAGGAGATCTTAAGAGTGCTGAAGCCGGGCGGAAAAGCCATATTGCAGGTTCCTATTTCTAAAAATAACCTTCATACGCATGAAGACTTCAGCATTTCTGATCCGAAGAAGAGAGAAGAACTGTTCGGTCAGTTTGACCATGTAAGAATGTATGGACAAGACTACACAACCCGACTGGAAAGTGTAGGTTTTTCTGTAAATAGGGTTAATGTTTCCGAGAAATTTAAGAAATTTGGGGTGAACCCGGATAAAGATATTTTTTTCTGTGAGAAAAAGACTTCTTAGTAAAAATAAAAGATCATTATGTGCGGAATAGCAGGGATAATTGCCGGAAATGCCGAAAATTACAAAACCGAGATAATCAGAATGACAGATGCCATAGCGCATCGTGGTCCTGATTCCTCTCATCATGAGTTTTATGAAAATGCTGCTTTGGGACATCGCAGATTATCCATCATAGACCTTTCCGAGAATGGCAAACAGCCCATGTTTTCCAATACTAAAAATGAATGTATCGTTCTGAATGGTGAGATCTACGGCTATCAGGCTATTAAAAATCAATACGCGGAATATCCTTACCGCGGAAGCTCAGATACTGAGGTTATACTTGCCATGTATCAGAGAAAACAGGAAAAACTGATCCATGATCTTCCGGGAATGTTTGCATTTGCCATTTGGGATAATGAAAAACAGCAGTTGTTCTGTGCCAGAGACCGTTTCGGAGAAAAGCCTTTCTACTATGCAATCGGAAAAAACAACGAATTCATTTTTGCCTCTGAGATCAAAGCTATTTTAGCATCCGGATTAATTCAGCCTAAAGTAAACAGTGAAGCCCTTTCACATTATTTGCAGTATGGCTACGTAAGTTCTTATCAGAGTATTTACAATAATATTTTTACTTTACCTCCTGCTCATCAGCTGATATGGAAGAATGGTGAAATTAGAGTATCACGCTATTACAGCTTACCGGCGAGAGACCGAAAAATAGGATTATCCGATGCAAAAGAAGAATTTACGTATCTCTTAAAAAATGCAGTTAAAAAACAGCTGGCTGCCGATGTGGAAGTAGGAAGTTTTTTAAGCGGTGGTTTAGATTCCTCCTCTATTGTCGCACTGGTTGCTGAATTTTTACCTCATCAGATGACTATCAGTTTCGGATATGATCATAAAGACAGTGAACTGAAATTTGCCAAAGAGATTGCTGACAAATATAAAACCCGTCACATAGAAATTCACGAGCAGAAAAAGGATCTGGCAACGTCTTTGCTTACCATTACGCCTTTTCTTGATGAGCCTTTTGCCGACAGATCATGCATTCCGCATTTTGAGATCTGTAAAAGTGCACGGAAAAACCTTACCGTCGTTCTTTCCGGGGATGTAGGAGATGAGTTGTTTGGCGGTTACAATTTTTACACCGTTGAAAACCTGTTAAAAAACCATTTCAGCTACAAAAATATTCTTGCACAATTTGGGTTAAAACTCTATCAAAATATAAAACAGACTTCTTTCATCACGCAAAAGAACCTTGAGCATAAAAATATTCTGGACTTCCATCAAAATTCTATACGAAACTTTTTCAATCAGGAAGAAAGAAATGTATTGGGGATCAGTACGGATTATCATCAGCCTTACAGCTTCAATCCGGATCCTGATTCATTAAATGACATCATGAGGATAGATCTTGAAAAATTTGTACCCGGAAATATGATGGTGAAATCAGACAGGATGGCAATGGCCAATTCACTAGAAGTTCGCACTCCGTTCCTTGATATTGATTTTGCCGAGTTTTGTATCCAGTTGCCCGAACAGTTGAAACTCAACAATGAGAACGACAAGATCATACTTCGCGAAGCTATGGGATCATATTGGACTGAAACCATCAGAAATCGCCATAAACAAGGCTTCGGAATGGAAGTGGAAAACTGGTTTGAAGAAGAGAACCTGATTAACCTTTCCAACGATTTACTGAAGGATTCCAATCAAAAGGTTTTTGATTTTATTGATTTTAATGCTGCACAAAAATTTTTAGATAAAGGACAGAAACATTGGAATTTATTGCAGCTGGCTCTTTGGGCTCATCATAACAAATCTGTATTATAATGCTTGAAATTTCAGTGATCATACCGGTTTATAATGCGGCTGAGTTTCTGGAAAGAGCCTTAAACTCGGCTTTGCAGTTTGATGAGGTAAAAGAAATTGTTTTAATAGAGGATAAATCTACAGACAGATCTTTGGAAATCTGCCAAAAACTGGTTTCCGAAAATCCAAGGATCAAATTATATCAACATCCGGACAAAGGAAATCACGGAGCAGGAGCTTCCCGGAATTTAGGCTTGGAAAAAGCTCAACATGAGTTTATAGCTTTCCTTGATTCTGATGATCATTATCTTCCCAATCGTTTTGATGTGGAAAAAACAATTTTTACCGATCCAAAGGTAGAAGGGACATTCGGAGCTATTGGTGTAGAATATTTATCTGAAAAAGGTAAAGAAGAATATCAGGTTAAATTTAAAAATGCAACTCTCACAACCGTTAATTACCCTGCAGAAGGAGAAGAGGTTTTCAGGGGGTTGCTTAGCTTAACGCCTAAAACTTTCGGTACGTTTTTTCACCTGAATGCCTTAACGGTCAGAAAGTCATCCATTCATAAAAACAATTTACGTTTTAACGAGCAGCTTCGTGTTCATCAGGATTCCGATTTTATTATTAAACTGGCGCATACCTGTTATCTAAAGTCAGGAAATATCACTGAAGCTGTTGCTGTAAGAGGAGTTCATGATAACAACAGGATCACCAAGATCAAAATATACTCCAAAGAATATAATGAGCGGCAGCTTCTGCTATGGAACTCTTTATATGAATGGTCGAAAACGAAAAAGCTTGATAAAGAGGTGAAGCAACGTATTTATTTGCAGAAAAAAGCTTTTGAGATTTCCCTGAAGACAGGACTGACGAAAATCCTGGATGTATTTTTCACGGCTCTACAAGCACCTGATATTTTAAAAACTAGATATAGATTTACTTACACAAATGATAAAGATGAAAATTTCCGTAGTAATTCCCGTTTATAATGCCGAAAAATATGTTTCCCAGGCTGTAGAATCTGCCCTTCAGTTTGAAGAGGTGCATGAAGTGATTCTGGTGGAAGATAAATCGCCTGATAATGCATTACAGGTATGTGATGAGCTTTCTAAAAAATATGACCGCGTAAAACTCTATCAACATCCGGATAAAGGAAATCACGGGGCGGGTCCTTCCAGAAATCTGGGCATCGAAAAATCTACAGGAGATTATATTGCCTTTCTGGATGCGGATGATTATTATCTTCCCAACAGATTTGATGCTGAAAAAGAACTTTTCAAAGATCCTGCAGTAGAAGGCGTTTACGGAGCATTGGGTGTACACTATTACTCTGAAAAGGCAAAGGAACAATACTACAGTATTTTTCAGGACCGATTAACTACCGTGTACAAAAGACATGAGCCCAAAAATGTCTTCCCGGGACAACTGAATATGCGGGGAAGCTTTGGATTGTTCAGTATTGATACTTTAACCCTCAGAAGAGAATCTCTCATACGTAAGGTAAAGCCTTTGTTTAAAACAACTTTACGACTTCATCAGGACACTGAGTTCTTATTCCGTACTTCTTATTATCTTGATCTTTATTCCGGAATTTTAGACAAAGCTGTAGCCGTAAGAGGTGTGCATGAAGACAACAGGATAACCAAAGTAGATTCAAAAAAGATAAAACCTTCAACAACAAGAGTTTTGCTTTGGAAAGAAGTGAAAGACTGGGCGGAGAATGAAACTACCATTCCGTCTGACATAAAGCTTCACATCAAGAGAATGCACCGCAGTTTTGAGATCGCAAACGCTCCTGCATTAAAAAAATGGACGATGATCCTGAAGTATTTAATCACTGATTTTCCGAGTATCCGTTCGGGATTGTATAATATTAATTTCAGGAAAGATCTGTTCTAAAGAATGTTTAAATATGGATCTGATATTTAACTTTAATTTAGAAAAACTATTTTGAAATTGTTATACTCGTCAGAATAGAATCACTGAGCTGAGCCGTAAACGCTTTACCGGATTCTTTATACATATGATTGCCATCTGTATAAATATAATTTTTGTGAGCGGATGAAAAGTCAAAAAAGCGGATATTATGCTTTATTGAGATCTGTTTGATTTTTTTACTGAAATCAGGAGAGTAGGACTTCTCAATTTCCATGATCTTTTCAGAAGCCGGAATTCTTACCAGATACACAATTCCTTTTGTTTTAAGGAAAGTTATAATCTCTTCCAAAGCTTTGAGTCTGATTGAGGAAACGTTTTGCATTTGGGCTATATCCCTGTAAAATTTCACTTTTTCAATCTCTCTCTTCGCTACAGAGTCTTTCTCCATATTCACGGTAACTTCCATCCATCCGTTTTTGTGCAGATAAGTATTGGATTTACCTTTTTCTTCTCGTTCCGTATAAAGTTTAAACCAGCTTCGTGTATAGTTTTTCAAAAGGTATTCATAGTTGGGAGATAGATCATAGAAGTACATATTCTTTAAAGGAGAGTGCTCTTCAGGAAAATCTTTAGGATCTTTAACATTTTTATTCAGTGATACATTCCACGGATCGATGGTAATGATGAATATCCCATTTTGTGTATCAGGATCCAGCTTTCTCTGTACAGCTTTATAATAGACTTCTCCATAAGGCGACTGTACCACATTCAGGGAAAAATTGTCGAATTCTGCGTTCATTTTTTTGTTCAAAATATCCGGAACAACAGCCTGAGCTCCCCTGGAATCTCCTAAAATGATATTCTTTGGGTTTTTCACGGCAAAATGCATGTAATTATCATCTGTATTTCCGTCTGCATATCTTCCCAATACCGAAAACAAAAGCAGAGCCCCGGAAACATACCATAATATTTTGAATAAAAACTTTTTCATTCCTAAAACTGAAAATAGATAAACTCATTATTCCCGAAATTAGCGTATCGGAGAATAATATAAATAATCACCAGATATAATGTTCTTCTTATCCACGGTTGATACCTGTCAATTTCCAATCCGTGTATCCTTCCTCTGTTCAGCCACTCTATAATAAGCATTAACCCAATTAAAACCATGCATTTAAAAGGAAATGGTTTCGGAAAAGTAAATAAGGAAGCATCAAAGATTCGCTCAATATATGAAATAGCCTGAGTTACCGATTCCGACCTGAAGAATATCCAGGCAAAACAGGTAAGTCCGAAAGTCAGCATGATCTTAAAAAACTCACTGAAAGAAGGCAGAAGTCTGTTCATCGCTACCACTTCCAGATGGTCCCGATTTTTGTTGGAAATCAATAAAGGCATAAAATATAAAGCATTCAATCCACCCCAAATGATAAAGGTCCAGTTGGCGCCATGCCAAAAGCCTGAAACCAGAAAAATGATGAAAGTATTCCTTATCTTCATCACCAAACCTCCTTTGCTCCCGCCTAAAGGGATATAAAGATAATCTCTGAACCACGAAGAAAGCGAAATATGCCATCTTCGCCAAAACTCAGCAATATCTCTGGAAAAATAGGGAAAAGCAAAATTTTTCAGAAGTTCTATCCCGAATAGCTTGGAAACACCGAGAGCAATATCCGAATAACCGGAAAAATCACCATATATCTGAAAAGCAAAGAGAATTGTTCCCATTACTAAGTTACTCGGACTTTCGGTCTGATAATTTGTAAAGATTTCATTAACGATTGGAGCACAGTTGTCCGCAATCACCATTTTTTTGAAGAATCCCCATAAGATCTGCCGCATTCCGTCTGCTGCCTGTTCATAATTAAAGACTCTTTCTCGCTGAATCTGAGGTAAGAGATGCGTTGCCCTCTCGATAGGACCTGCAACCAACAATGGAAAATAGCTTACAAATACGGCATAATCTACCAGATTGGTTTCCGCCTTAATCCTTTTTTTATAAATATCAATCACATAAGACAGTCCATGAAAAGTATAAAATGAGATCCCGACAGGAAGAACAATATTCAGTAACCATACATTGGCTTTAGATCCGAATCCGTTCACCAGATCTGCAAAGCTTTCTACAAAAAAATTATAATATTTAAAGAAACCCAGAAACCCTAAATTGATGACGATACTAAGTGTTAACCAAAATGTAGCTTCTTTTTTCGTTTTACTTTTCTCGATCTGAAGCCCGGAAACAAAATCCAACCCGATAGAGAACATCAGTAGAAAAAGAAATCTCCAGTCCCAACAGGCATAAAAATACAAGCTGGCCAAAAGCAACAGTAAATTCTGATGCTGATACTTCTTCCTGAAGACAAACCAATACAGAACAAATACTATCGGCAAAAAGAACAAAAACCCTATGGAATTAAATAGCATGAATCCTTTATTTTAAATTAAATACTGCTGCAACAGACTTTTTTTGTCGCACATCATATTCTTCAAATAAAATAAGGGGATAAGAGGTATCCGGTTTTGTGAGGTGGGAACTTTCATGTGTACATTGTGTTTATTTCGTTACAAAAATAAATATTTTATCTGATTTTCATATTTTTTAAATAATCCCGTAAAGGCTTCTCAATGAATTGGTAAAACAACGCAGAACACATCAATAAAACAGGAATATAAATAAAGAAAACGGTATCTATTCTCAATCCATAACTTTTAATAAGCTCCCTAAGAATATACAGAACAGGAATATGAACGATATAAATGGCATAACTTATTTCACCCAGATATTCAAGAGGTTTTAAAGAGAAAAACTGTGTGAGCTTTCCATTATTTTTGGAAATCAAAACAATCAGCGGAATGAAAAGTACTGCCATGAGTCCGTTATGGAAATTAAGCGGTATAAATATCAGAGACAACAATACGGCAATGAAAATCAGAACTACCGATACATCGTAATTCTTCTGACTGAAGTTTTTAACAAAATACAATCCTGCTAAATTCCCTATCAAAAATTCATTGATATGCAAAAGCGGAAAATAATGGCCGAATTCATGACTTTTCGTGTGCGGACCTTCATACCAAACAGAATTCACATACAGATTGGAAAAGACCTGCGTAATGATCCAAAGCAAGACTGTTATCACCCAGATACTTTTATTATTTCTGGAATAAAACCGGTTATACAGTAACGGAAACAACAGATAAAAAAGAAATTCCACGGAAATAGACCATCCCGGAAAATTCAGGATCATAGCCTCACCGGGAATCCAACTCTGAATCCCCAATAAATACAACAAACCTTTATAAATACTGAAGTTGGAATACCTTGTGATACAGTATAACAATAAACCCACCACATACAAAGGATAGATCCTTGCAAAACGATTTCGGTAAAATTCCAGATAGTCGATTTTATCCTTTTTATGATAAGCTACGATCATTATGAAGCCTGAAAGGATAAAGAAATAACTTACTCCAACATTGGCCCATAAAAATATATCCGAAATATAATTGATCTGATATAAAAATAAGTCTTTATTGAAATGGGAGATCACAATGGCCATGGCAGCCACAAATCTTGTAAAGGTAATCTGACTTATTTTCACTGAAGCATTGTATTACTTTATAAAAACACCTACGTATTTGCCTTCAAATTCTACGACAGTGGTTTTTATACCGTTTTTTTCACAAAAATCCTGATAAGCAGAATTATCACCAATATCATCACTGATGAACACCCCTCCTTTTCTCAGGTGTTTATAGAGCTCTCCATAAGCCCAGAACCTGCCGTTATAACTCTTATCCGAATCATAATGCACAACATCAAAACCTTCATTTTCAGCAAAGATCTTTGGCAAAGACTCTCTATCTGCAAAACGGAACAACTTCCAGAATTTTTTAAGATTTTCCGGTACTACACACCCCACATACTGATCTCCGTCCTGCGCAAGATAAGGCATATCCGAACTGTATAAAGTCCCGTTTCTTTTTTCGAGAGAAAGTAGCGCTGCCAAAGAAGACCATCCGTATGCAACCCCTGTTTCCACAACATGTTTTGCATTTGTAAACTCACAAGCATAAAAGATCAGTTCCAAAGCACCTGCACCACCCATTTTGATGGGACAATCATTTTGTCTTTGCTCTGATTCCTTTAAGACCTGTTGATATTCATTTTTGAAAGCCGTTATATCATAGCCGAAGAGCGTAGTTACCGCTTCCTGTTGGGAAATAGCATTGAAAGATGCCCAAGAACCGGTTTTTTCCTTACCTTTAAAAGCATTTCCTCTGTTAATCGTATTTTTTATGATTTTTCTCCCTAATTCCGGGTAGAGATCCGGCCTTTTCAAATAAGCTATAAATGTTTTGAGAACCCTTACTATTTCATTCATTGTGTTAATTTAAGGCACAAAAATAAAGATTTTTCTTAAACTTTTTAAGATATAAGTATCTTTGTGAAAATTTATTAGCACAATCCGATGAAATTTTCCATCCTTATTGCCAATTACAATAATGGAAGGTTCTTTAAAACCTGTTACGACTCTATTATTGCTCAAAGTTATGATCATTGGGAAGCTATTATTCTCGATGATGCCTCTACAGATGATTCATTAGATATCATCAGAAATATCATTGGAGATGACAACCGTTTTAAGATCTATGAAAATGCTGAAAACAGCGGTGTCGGTATCACAAAAAGTAAACTCATCGACCTGGCTACCGGAGATATCTGCGGATTTGTAGATCCTGATGACGCCATTACTCCCAATGCTTTACAATCCTGTATAAATGTCTTCAGAAAAAATAAGGATGTAGTACTCACCTACTCCAGGTTTATAAAATGTGACGAAAATTTAAAGCCTGTAGTAACATCGAAAGTCGCCATGCAGGTTCCGAATCATTCACCCTATTTCTTCAATTGTCCGGTTTATATTGTTCATTTCGTTTCTTTCAGAAAAAGCACTTATGAGCTTACCGAGAAAATAAATACTTCCATGAGAATTGCTGAAGATCAGGATCTGTATCTCAAATTATATGAAAAAGGAAAAGTTCATTTCATTGATGAACCTAATTATCTGTACCGTGAACATTCCGGAGGGATTTCCCAGAATGAGAACCGCCCGAAAACCAGAGAATATTTTGCGCAGGTGATTTTTAATGCCATACAACGCAGAAACATAAAAAACATCAATGGCAAAACTGTTCCGGAAAAATATAATAATCCACAAGAAATTTATAACTTACTGGGTTATCAGAACAGTATTTCTTTCCGCATAAAAAAAAAAATAATGATCGTATTACAAAAAGTTTTCGGATAATGGCAGAGCAAAAAAAAATAAAAGTCCTTTTCAGGCACCGTTCTATGGAAATGGGTGGTGTGGAAAAAGTAGTTTTAAGCATGCTGAACAATCTCAATAAAGACAAATTTGAGATGACCATTTGCCTGAACATCAATCAGGGAGAGCTGAGAGATGAATTCCCGAAACACGTCAGAAAGGTTTACCTTACCAAAGGAAAAGAAGATCTGTCTAAAAATGCTTTCATCCAAAAGCTTCAGCTGATCAAAAGAAGATTAAAACTCATGAAAGCTGAAAAAGATCCACGAATTGCAGACCGGATCCTTAAAGATCAGTATGATGTGGAAATAGCTCCTACTTATGCCGCTTTTTCATCTGTTTTAAACTCTACCCTTAAAAACTCAAAAAAGATTGGATGGTTTCATTCCGATATCACGGTACCCAAACTTCAGCCTTTGGTTCCTGCAATTCTGGAACAGATTCCAAAGTTTGATTATTTTATTTTCGGATCACAGCAGACCAAAGATATCCTGATCGAAACTTATCCCGACCTTAAGATTCCCGAAAGCCAGGTTATTCTAAATGCTATTCCTATTGAAGAGCTGAAACAAAAAGCTATGGCTTTTGAACCTGAACTTCCTTCAAAACCTGTGTTTGTTTCCGTAGCAAGATTACATACCCGAAAAGGATTTCATAAGCTGATGGAAGCTCACGCCCGATTACTCAAAAACGGTTTTGATCATCATATCATCGTTATCGGAGATGGTGAAGAAAAAGAAAATCTGAAAAAACAGGCAGAAAGCTTAGGCGTTACCAACAGTTTTGAGTTATTAGGTTCCCTTATGAACCCTTATCCGTATGTGAAAAATGCTGATTTTTTCATCCTCCCGTCAGAATCCGAAGGTTGGCCTCTGATTATAGCGGATGCCTTATTTCTGCAAAGACCCATAATTTCTACCAACGTGGGAGGAATTCCTGAAATGATCACTCATGAAAAAACAGGATATCTTATCCCTTATCAAACCGATGAAATGTATAAGGCAATGAAAAAGTTTTTAACCGAGCCCGAATTGGTTTCTGTCATCAAAACACATTTAACGGATATAGAAAAACAATTTGACAATCAGAAAATATTCAATGCCGTAGAAAATATTATCACCAATCTAGTAAAAAAATAATATGCTTCTCTTATATCGCGCCATACTGAAAATTCATACGACCTACCAGTTCATGATACAGAAGATCTACCTGAAGATCTGCCTTGCAAAAGGATTGAAAGTAGGAAAGAATGTACGTTTCGTGGAGGTTCCGCAATTTGGAACCGAACCTTTTTTAATAGAAATCGGAGATGAAAGCACATTTTCAAATAATGTGAGATTTGTAAATCACGATGGTGGCCAAAACGCACTCCTTTTTTTTGAAAAATATAAAGATGTAAGAACATTCGGA
>JAFAAJ010000128.1 GCA_023426625.1 Bacteroidota bacterium | reverse complement strand
TTTCCCGGAAGAAAAAGTAAGAGAAGTAGGTTGAGGTTCTATTGGGGTTCGTGGTATCGCCCTTGAAGATAATGATGAGGTTATTGGTATGATTGTTGTGAATGATGTGGAGAATGAAACGGTTCTTGTGGTATCAGAAAAAGGATACGGAAAGAGAACAGCAGTAGAAGATTACAGAATTACCAACAGAGGAGGAAAAGGAGTTATCACCCTGAACATTACCGAGAAAACTGGAAATCTGATTGCTATCCAGAATGTAACTGACGAAGACGGATTAATGATCATTAATAAGTCGGGTGTTGCCATCAGAATGGGAATGGATGAGATGAGAGTGATGGGAAGAAATACACAAGGGGTGAGATTGATCAACCTTAAGAAAAATGACGAAATTGCTGCCATAGCCAAAGTAGCAATGGATAAAGAAGTGGAGGTAGATTCTGAAGAAAATGAAGAAGGCGTTGAAACTGTAGCTAATATCCAGGAAAACAATGCAGTTCCTGAAAATGGAAATGAAAATTCAACAGAGGAAACAGAGAATTCTGATTCTGAAGAATAATTGTACAATAATATAAAATAGTGATTATGAAAAAGCTAATTTTAGGTTTAGCAATCATTTCATCAGCTTTTGTGTTTGGACAGAAACAAAAAGAAGATTTAAATGCTAAGCTACAGAGTGTTAATAAAGAAGCAATGGATGCATATAACGCAAAAAACTATGTTGTTGCAGCTCCTAAGTTTGTAGAAGTTTATGACTTATTAAAAACTAATGGACAGGACGATAAAATCTATATGTATTATGCAGGGATAAGCTATGCGCTAGGTAACAAGAGTGATGAAGCTATTAAAATCTATACAGATTTAATTAATTCTGGTTTTACCGGAGTGCAGACTACTTATACAGCGAAAGAAAAAAAATCAGGGCAGGTTTCTACCTATGATAAGAATACTTGGGAAGTTTTGAAAAAATCATCAGATTATACAGACTTTAAAACTGAACAAAGTAAGAGTGTAGAATCTGATATGTATGAAACTCTTTCAACATTGTTGTTAAATGCTAAAAAGAATGATGAGGCATTAGCAATCATTGAAAAAGGATTAGCAAAATTCCCTAATAATGCTAAATTAAAAGAATATCAGGGAACAGCTCTTTTTCAGTCTGGGAATAATGATAAGTTCATGCAGAACCTAAAGGAACAGTTAACTAAAAACCCTAATGATGCTACCAATTGGTATAATTTAGGAGTATTGCAGTCTAAGAATCCTGCTACTGTTGTTGAAGCTGAGGCGTCATTTAAAAAAGCTATCGAACTTAAGCCGGATATGTCTAATGCTCACCAGAATTTGGTGTTAACTATAATTGGTGACGATGAGAAAGCTGTAAATGAGATCAATGCTCTTAGAAAATCTAATCCTGATAAAGCAACAGAACTGATTGAAGCCAGAAAGGAAAGATTTAATAAGGCATTACCTTATGCGGAAAAGTGGTATCAGGCTCTTCCAAATAGCCTTGATGCTGTTACTACATTAAGAGATATCTATTCAATTACTAGAAATCAGGCTAAAATGACTGAAATGAAAGCTAAACAAGCTGAGCTTGAGGCAAAAGGTAAATAATATATTCAAAGATATATGTGAGAACCGAAACATTTTGTTTCGGTTTTTTTGTTTTTAAACTTGAAAATTAATCGTTTCGGAAATCAATTTTTTAGATGATTATCATCTGTTTTTAAATGTTAAATTTCTTTGTAATTCCGTATATTTGAGAAAAATTTTTACAAAAATGATCGATTGGAAAACAGCCAAAGAATACGAAGATATTACTTATAAAAAATGTAACGGGGTAGCAAGAATTGCCTTCAACAGACCGGAAGTTCGTAACGCTTTCAGACCTAAAACCACTTCAGAACTATATGATGCTTTTTATGATGCTTACGAAGATCCTTCCATAGGTGTGGTTTTACTTTCTGGTGAAGGTCCGAGTCCTAAAGACGGAGGTTGGGCTTTCTGTAGTGGTGGAGATCAGAAGGCGAGAGGACATCAGGGATATGTGGGAGAAGATGGAAGACATCGTCTGAATATTTTGGAAGTTCAGCGTTTGATCCGTTTCATGCCTAAAGTAGTTATTGCTGTAGTTCCGGGTTGGGCTGTAGGTGGAGGTCATTCTCTTCATGTGGTTTGTGATCTTACGTTGGCAAGTGAAGAGCATGCGATTTTTAAACAGACAGATGCAGATGTTACAAGTTTTGACGGAGGGTACGGTTCTGCTTATTTAGCCAAAATGGTAGGACAGAAAAAAGCCAGAGAAATATTCTTTTTAGGTAGAAATTATTCTGCTCAGGAAGCTTTTGAAATGGGAATGGTGAATAAAGTAGTTCCTCATGCTGAACTGGAAGACACAGCGTATGAGTGGGCTCAGGAAATTTTAGCCAAATCCCCTACATCCATCAGAATGCTGAAATTTGCCATGAACTTAACGGATGACGGAATGGTAGGACAACAGGTCTTCGCAGGAGAAGCAACACGTCTGGCTTACATGACGGAAGAAGCAAAGGAAGGAAGAAATGCATTCCTGGAAAAGAGAAAACCTGATTTCGGAGACAATCAGTGGATATCATAAAAAATTAATTAAACCAGAAAACTGAGTTTTTTGGTTTTTTTATCGATTGAATGGAACATAAATTTGATAATAAGCAGCTTTTCGATCTGGAGATCCCAAATTTTGAAGATTTGGAGCTTACTCCTGTCTCTCCACAATATCTTAAAATAATTATTTTGAATAACATTTTGTTTTCACTATTCTTATTGGTAGGATTTTCAGTTGCTTATTATTTTTTTCATCATGAGTTTTCCTCATTTCAGATCTGGACAGTATGTACGGCGGGGATTATTTTGATCGCTTATTTCTTTTTGAACTCAATTATTGGCTTTAAATACAGAAAATATGCTGTTCGTGAAAATGATGTCGTCTATCAGTACGGTTGGCTGAAAAGAACATTAATTATTGTTCCTTTTAATAGGATTCAACATATAAAAGTTGAACAGGGCTGGCTTTCAAAAATTCTTAAACTGAAGTCTGTTTCCGTATTTACAGCCGGAATAGATGCAGGAGATGTATCCATTAAAGGGTTACCGGAAGAAATTGCAGAAGGAATCAATAATCTGATTCTTAAAAACATCAAACAGGAAGATGAAGCAGGAGCATAATTCTTTTTTCGAACCTCAAAGACAGTCCAAAACAGGAATAGCATTGCTTTTTCTTTACTCTTCCGGAGAGGTAATCAAAAATTCATGGGCATTGGTTTTCATTTTTCTTTTTAAAAGAGGTATGGATGTAAGCATTATTGTTCTTACCATTCTTGCATCTCTTATCATTTTGATTGCTTCAGCGGTTTTGAAATATTACAATTTCAAATATTATATAGACCCGGAGAGTGATGAATTCGTTATTGATCAAGGGATTATCAACAAATCCACAATCCGGATCAAAAAAGATAAAATTCAGGAAGTAAATATCCATCAACCCTTTATTCATCGGTTTTTTAATATTTATAAACTGGAAATAGACACACCGGGAAGTTCTGAAAAAGAAATTTCCATCTCTGCACTTTCTCATCGCAATGCTGCGGATCTGAAAAGATACCTTCTGTCTGAAAACAAGGTGAAAGAAGAAAGCAATGTTGAATTTCAGGAAGAAGAAACAGGTGGTAGAACGATCCGTATTCCAACTTTAAGCTTAATAAAATATGGGTTTACAGCGAATTATGTGCAAAGTTTTTTCGCTTTAATAAGTTTGGGAATTTATGGAGTATATCAAATCAATGATTTACTGGATAAGGCTGACCTGGACGCACGTTTTGACTATAATGAGCTGAGTTCGAAACTAATGACATTTTCCGTTCCCTTTATCGGAGGACTCTTATTTTTTGTTGTTTTTTTGGGAGTTATGATCAATATGATCAGGACACTGATCCGTTTCTATAACTTTAAAATTGTTGAAAATGATCAGCGTTTCTCAATGGAATATGGATTATTCAATACCCGAAACTCTATTGTTACCAAAAATAAAGTACAGGTTGTTACCGAAACCCAGAACTGGATCCAAAAAAAGATGAATGTTTCATTGATGAAGCTCTTGCAGATCGGGAAATTGGATGACGGGAAAAATGTATCCACAATTCCGGGGATCCACAAAAATGAAAAGGAGAAACTGATTTTTTCGATCTGGCAACAGGAACCTGTCTTTCATGAAGCTCTTCGACCGAATTTCAGATTGCTCATATTCAATAATGTTAAATGGATTCTTTTTCCTTTTCTGATAATCTGTATTTTCTTTAGAAACCTATTTGTGGAGTACAGTTGGGTTCTTTTGATTTATTTTATCATAACAGAATTATTTTTAATTATTTCATTCCTTAATTTGCGACTTTTTTACAGTGAGAGATTCATCAGACTGAAATCGGGGATTTGGGATATAGATTACAAGACTTTTGAGATAGAAAAACTTCAGACTGTAAAAATTTCTCAGTATTTTTGGCAAAAAAAAGCGAACCTCGGTACCATTACTTTATATACGTCTGCAGGTAAATTCGGATTTTCAGGAGTTGACTTTCTGAAAGCAAAAAAGCTTTTTAATTATATTATTTATAAAATAGAAACATCTAAAAATTATTCACAATAATGTCAGATTGGATAAAAGCCGCAAGGCTGAGAACATTGCCGCTTTCTTTGAGCGGAATTATCATGGGAGCTTTCATCGCAAAATGGAGGCTTTCCAATGAAGGAGGAATTTGGGACTGGAAAATATTTGCTTTGGCTCTTGTGGTAACGCTTTTATATCAGATTTTATCAAACTATGCCAATGATTATGGTGACGGAGTGAAAGG
>JAFAAJ010000088.1 GCA_023426625.1 Bacteroidota bacterium | reverse complement strand
AATGGCGGAAAATTGAGTTTTTACATGGGTAATAAAGCAAAAAAATAATTTTTTTTTAACATTATATTCGGTTCTGGTAAAAGCCCGTTTCTATCTATGATTTAATGAATTAATTTTAAAATATATCTTTTCTGATGTTTTGTTTATGTGTTTTGCCCCACTCGGAAAGCGCCATGATAACAGGTTTCAGCGTTTTACTGTAATCCGTTGAGATATATTCTACCACAACAGGAGTTTGGTCAGCATGAACCACTCTTTTTACAAAGCCGTTCAGCTCAAGATCTTTCAGTTCATTGGAAAGAACTCTTGCTGAAATTCCCGGGATTTTTCTTTGCAGTTCATTGAAACGGATACTTCCGTTCTCCTGTACAACAATAATGATTTTCAGCTTCCATTTTCCTCCGATCACATAGATCGCATCCTCTACCGAAGACAGATTTTCATTACATTTTTTGGCCGTTATCGGTTCTTCAAAACTAACAGATTTCTCCATAAATTAAATTTTATACTAATAAAAAGGTTACTACTAACCTTTTGTTTAGTACTAACTTTTAATAAGCAAATGTACATAATTTTGCTACAGAAATTTTAATTAAAAAAAATGAAAAATATACTTCACATTATTTCAAGTCCGAGAACAGAAGCGTCTGCAAGCAGAAAATTAGGAAACGCCATAGTGGAAAAAATTCAGGAAAAATATTCTGATGTTGTGCTCACAGAACGCGATCTTACGAAAAGTTCAGTTCCTTTGCTGGAAGAAGAACACATCAATGCTTTTTTTTCACCTGAAGAAACCCATAATCCTGAACAGCAGAAAATCAACCAATATTCTCAAAAATTAATTTCAGAATTGCAGGAAGCAGACATTATTGTTGTAGATTCTCCAATGTATAATTTCTCGATTCCGGCGACACTCAGGGCGTATTTTGATTTCACTTCAAGGGCAGGATATACTTTTAAGTATGATGAAAATGGTCCTCAGGGACTTTTAAACAACAAAAAATTATACATTGCCTTTACTTCAGGAAATATTTATTCGGACGGACCCCATCAGACTTTAGATTCTAATGTTCCGTATGTTAAAAATATTTTTGGATTTTACGGAGTTACAGATGTCAGTGTTGTTCGTGCGGAAGGATTAGCACTTCCGGGAATTCAGGAAAATTCTTTAGAAAAAGCCATTGAAGGCATCACGATTGATTAATTTTTTAAATAATATGTTAGAAGAACAAAGAGGCTGTCTCAAAAGTACCCCCTCTCTCGGACTCCTGTCTGACAACTTTTGTCATTTAGGAGATTCTCAGAGCATTAATTTACCTTTTGAGACAGCCTCTTTGTGTTTATTTATTCCTGAACTTCAAAAAGCAATCGCTCGCCAAATTTCCGTTCGCTGATTTTCCCGTTGTCGTACACCAGATTTCCGTTAACAAAAGTATGAGTAACTTTCGAATGGAAATTCATTCCTTCAAGAGGACTCCAACCGCATTTGTACAGGATATTTTCTTTTTCAACCGTCCAGTTTTCATTTAAATCAACCAAAACAAGATCCGCTTTATAGCCTTCTCTCACAAAACCTCTTTTTTCAATTCTGAAAAGAATAGCCGGATTGTGACACATTTTTTCAACGATCTTTTCCAAAGAAATCTTCCCGTTCTTATAATTTTCCAGCATCACAAGTAATGAGTGTTGTACCAGAGGCGCGCCGGAAGGACATTTTGTATATACATTCTGTTTTTCTTCTGAAGTATGAGGCGCATGATCTGTTGCGATCACATCAATTCTGTCATCTAAAAGCGCCTCCCAAAGCCCGTCTTTATCCTTCTGGGTTTTTACGGCAGGATTCCATTTGATCAAAGCTCCTTTTGTTTCATAATCCTCATTGGTGAATGTCAAATGATGAACACAAACTTCTGCAGTAATCTTTTTATCTTTCAAAGGAATATCATTCCTGAAAAGTTCTGTTTCCTTCGCTGTTGAAAGATGAAATACATGAAGTCTTGCTCCTGTTTTCTGAGCCAGTTCAATAGCTTTTGATGAGGACTTATAACAGGCTTCCTCGCTTCTGATCAGATGATGGAATTTCACGAGAATATCCTCTCCGTATTCATCCATGTATTTCTGGGTATTTGCTTTGATGGTCGCTTCATCTTCGCAGTGAACCGCAATAAGCATTTTGGTATTGCTGAAAATATTTTCAAGAGTTTCCGGATTGTCCACCAACATATTTCCAGTGGAAGATCCTAAGAATAGTTTAATCCCCGGAACATTTCTTGGATTTGTTTTTAAAACTTCATCCAGATTATCATTGGTTCCCCCCATCATAAAACCGTAGTTGGCGTAGGCTTTTTGAGAAGCAATTTCATATTTGTTTGCCAGCAATTCCTGGGTAACCGCATTCGGAACAGTGTTTGGCTGATCAATAAAACTCGTTACACCACCTGCAATGGCAGACTTGGATTCGCTTTCGATATCTCCTTTATGCGTTAATCCCGGTTCACGGAAATGCACCTGATCATCAATAACTCCCGGCAAAAGATATTTTCCTGAAGCATCTATAATATGATCAGCATCTTCAGAAATATTTGAATTTATTTTAGAGATCAGATCATTTTCAATTAAAATATCACCTTCAAAGATCTTTCCTTCATTGATGATCTTTACGTTTTTGATTAGGGCTTTCATTTTTTACTGAGAAATTAGATGTTAGAAATCAGAAGTTAGTTTCGGCAAAATCAGAAAATATAATCATTACTTTCTAACCCTCTAATCTCTAACTTCTATCTAAAAAGCAAAAATAAGATTTCAAAAACGATTTTTAAACATAAGTCTGAAAATTCTGAAATCTAATATTTACATTTGCAGAAAATATTCGAAAACTTGTACAAGAAATTATTTGGACAAACAGCGGTATACGGTCTTAGTTCCGTGCTGGTTAGGATCTTTCCTTTCATTATAGCACCTATCGTTACCGATGCTTTTGGGCCTGCAGCTTCATCACCTTTTGTTGACTGGTATTCTATTGCGGGAGTGATCACGGTTTTACTTACTCATGGTATGGAAACTTCTTTTTTCCGTTTTGCACAGGAAAAGAGTATCGACAGAAAGAC
>JAFAAJ010000015.1 GCA_023426625.1 Bacteroidota bacterium | reverse complement strand
ATCAAAATGTTTTTTGATTTATTTTTAAAGCCCGTCATAAATGTCTTATTCTCCTGCGCTACCTACTTCCTTCCGTTTTCAGTGGGGCAAAGATAACAACTTATTAATACACAAAACAAGTTTATCGGAAAGGATTTTTTATTTTAATCCCATTTTATACATAACTCACTGAATAACTGGAAGAATAATTTCAGAGATATATCAGGAAGTTAATTGTAGTTTTAAATTTCCGCTCTTAGTTGTTATTTCTTATCTTGTGATTTCTGATAAATTGCAATTAGAAATTCAGCAAATGATTTTTCTAAACCTATAATATCACCGGATTTTAGATTTAAACCACCTGTTCCTGATTCGTCGGATTTCACTTTTAATGATGAAACTAGGAAATATTGGTTGACTTGTCCAGCCTTTGGCTGAAGTTTTATAGTAGATCCCAATAGCTTCTTTGTTGAAATGGTATAAATTTCACCAGGCATCGTATCTATAATAAGGTAAGATCGTGGAGATAGAATATAATCTTTTTTATTAACACTTATTTTTTGGTCTTTATCTGAGGATGCGAATAAGTACAGATTTCCGGATTGAGAGACCAGCTTTTCTTTTGGCAAGTAATATAAGCTTAGTTTATAATTTGAAGGATTAAAACTTTGGAAGGTTCCATCCACATTTTCAAAAGGTTTCAATGCAAATGTATTGGCTCCTATTTCTTTTGCCTTTTTATATATCAATGAAAAAATCAAAGCATCATCTTTTGAGAATCCCTGCACTTCTATTTCTCCTAAATATTGAGCTTCTTTTATTTCTTCATCAATTTTATAAAAAAATTTATCTGTATTATCATTCGTCTTTTCAACTTTTGTAAGATAGACATTCTGTGCACTGATAAAGTGCATAAAAAAGACTAAGATAACAATTGCTAGATTCTTCATTATATTATGAAAGGAGGTTAATACATTCTTCAAGGCTGTTTTCCCAATGCTTGGGTCCTATTTTATAGGTCTCTTCTATTTTGTCCAGACACATCGTACTTCTTTTTGGTCTTTTTGCCGGAGTTGGATATTGCTCGGTTGTAAGAGCATTCAGCTTTACGGAAGATTTTGAGAACTCAGCGATCTTTTTAGCAAACTCAAACCAGGTCGTTTCCGGATAATTGGAAAAATGGAATATTCCAAAAGTCTTTTGAGGAGATTCAATGATTTGCATGATTGCTTCCGCTAAATCATTTGCATTGGTTGGCTGACCAAACTGATCGGCAACAATTCCCAATTCTTCTTTTTGGGAAAAGAGATTAAGCATGGTTTTAACAAAATTCTTATTGAATTCTGAATACAACCAAGAGGTGCGAAGGATAATTGTTTTAGGGTTTATTTCTAAAGCCAATTCTTCTCCTTGTCTTTTTGATTCTCCGTAAACTCCTATTGGGTTTGTAAAATCGTCTTCGGAATAACAAAGGTTAGTTTCTCCATCAAAAACATAATCTGTAGAGATATGAATGAAGATGGTTTTGTGATCCGCACAAGCTTGTGCAAGATAACCTACTCCTTCTGCATTTACAGCAAATGCTTTTTCGGTTTCTTTTTCGGCAAGATCAACTGCGGTATATGCAGATGCATTAATACAGAAGTCCGGTTTGTTATCGTAAAAGAAGTCGTTCACCTGACTTTCGTCGGTAATATCTAATGTTTGGGAGTCTGTAAAAATAAACTCATAATTGTTTTCAAAATCAGGAGCTATTTTTCTGATACAGTTCCCCAATTGTCCGTTACTTCCTATTACTAGTATTTTTTTCATGTATGTTTATACAGTTTATGCTTTGAAATTCCAGGATTCTGTCCTGTCTTATATTAATCGATTTTTTGACCGCTTTTGTAATTAAGAGTTTTTTGCATTTTGAACTCTCAAGAATTTTACTCTCGGTTGGAATTCTTTCTGATCGAGGTCAACATAGAATTTATGAAATACCTCCTTAATATCTTCCGGATGGACTTCTGATTTTCTTGTTTTAACATTGAAATAGATTACCGTAACCCATAATACTGCATGTATGGTTTTTTCATCTAAACTTTTCATTAAGATTTCAACTTTGGCAGTTCTATCTTGTATATCGATCGTTTTGCTGCTTATGACAACCTGAGTGTTGTATCTTACCTCTTTCAGATATGCAATTTCGTTTTGTATTGCGATCCAGGTGCAGCCTGTTTTCTTTGTATATTCTTCATAAGTGAAACCATAAAACGTTTCCACGTGATCTTCTCTGGCATTGAACATATAATCCAGATATTTTACATTATTCAGATGTCCAATGGGATCACAATCACTAAATCTGACTCTTACGGTAGTCGACACTTCTTTTTCCATACGGCAAAAATAAAAAAACCGCCTCTAAAAGAGACGGTGAGATTTATAAATCTTTGTTAATTTGTCAAAATTATTGAATGTTCAATTCTTTTTTCACAGCTGGGGTAGCATCCGGACCTCCTTTGAAAACAAATGCAGAAGAATTAGCATCCATAATGTAATCATAACCATTAGCTTTTGCTACTTTAGTTACTGCTTCGTTTAGTTTTCTTTCGATAGGCTCATAAGCTGCATCTTGTTTAGCAACAAAATCTTTTTGAGCTTTCTCGTTCATTTGTTGGATTTCATCCTGAATTTTTTGTAATTCTGCTTCTCTAGCTTTATTCTCATCAGCTGTTTTCTTAGGAGCTTCTTCTGTATATAGCTTCAATTTAGCTTGCCCAGCATCCGCTTTCTTTTTAATTTCCGCTTGTTTAGTATCTAGGAAAGATTTTAATTCAGCATCTGCTTTTTTCTTTTCAGGCATTGCATTAAGAATACCTATAACGTCTAAAGTAGCAATTTTTTGAGCCTTCGCCATACCTACAGATACAACCATCATTACTGCTGCAAATAATACACTTAATTTTTTCATAATTGATAAATAAATAATTTAATTTGTTTTTAGATCTTAAATTTCAGTAAAAGTTAATTTAAATTTTTATTTTTTACTGTTAGATTTTCCTTTTTTATCTGATGTAGATCCTTTTAATAAGATATCTAATACTTTATCGGTATAATCATATCTTTTTTGAAGGAAGATTACATTAATGTTATTGCTTTTATCAAGAACTATGCCCAATCCGTTTTTCTCAGACATTGTTTTGATCGCGTTCCAGATCTGATCCTGAAAAGGCTGTACAAGGTTTGATCTTAATTTTGTAATCTCCCCATTGGCTCCGAAACGTAAACTGGTAGTGGTTTTGATATTTTTCTCTAAATCCATTACTTCTTTTTCTCTCAGCTTCAATTGTTCTCCTACCAATAAAACTTTTTCATTTTCAAAAGCTGATCTTTTTTTTTCATATTCAGACTGAAGTGTTTGAAGTTCTGTTTGCCAGGTATCAATCTGTGCATTTAATCTTGCTTCTGCTTCTTTATACTGAGGTAATTTGTCCAGTATATAATCGGTATCCACCACACCTATTTTCTGGGCGTTGCTGAGGCCGAAAAGCAAGAATAATACAAATGTGAAAATTATTTTAAAGTTCTTCATATTATAAAGATTGGTTCATTAAGAAGTGTGTCTTCCATCCTGAAGGCTCTGTTCCAAGAACTGTTTTGTCGAATCCGTACGCGAAGTCAAACCCGATAAGACCAAATGCCCCCATATATACTCTTACCCCTACACCAACTGACCTTTTTAGCTGGAATGGATTGTACTTGTTCCATGAATTCCATACATTCCCTCCTTCAGCAAACGTTAAAGCATAGATCTTTGCAGTCTGGTTTAAAGAAATAGGGTATCTTAATTCCAGTGTGAATCTGTTATAAATTGTTCCTCCTCCTTTTTGGGTAATATCATCAATAGTTCCTCCATAAGTAGAAGCATTTTCATAACCTCTCAAAGGAATCAATTCTCTACCGTCATATCTACCACCGAAAAGTCCGGTTCCTCCTACATAGAATCTTTCAAAAGGCGGTGCTCCCAATTCTCTGTTATATCCATCCATGAAGCCCATTTCAGCAGATGATCTTAAAACCAGCTTACCAACGATCTCATTATAGACATCGGCTTTAAACTTGATCTTATAGAACTCCATCCATTTATATTTTTCAGTTGGAGACATTGTTGAATAGTCTTTGTTACTGAATAATGAATAAGGTGGAGTCAATTTTGCCGATAGCTCAATATTTGAACCTACAGTCGGGAAAATAGGGTCGATCCCTGCAGAGTTTCTGCTTAATCCGATATTAATACTGAAGTTATTGGCATCTCCATAATATTCCGTGGTATCACCGAATTCAAACGGATAGTTCTTAAAGTTATATTTCTGAAACTGGATTCCGGTATATAGAGAGAAATAATCATCCGGCCATTTCAATAGTCTGTTAAGCCCCACTGAAGCGGAGAAGATATTTAATTTCTGGTCATCCCCATTAATATCTGAATATTTAACCCTTGAGTTATTCAAACTAACTGAAAGAGCGGTCGGTCTTGTTCCGAATAACCATGGTTCTACAAATGAGATTCCGTAGTTCTGGAAATACTGACCTGCTTGTGCCTGGATAGACAATGTTTGTCCATCACCTTGTGGTACTGGTCTGAAATCCTTAAATCTAAGGAAATTCTTTAATGAGAAGTTGTTAAAAGTTAAACCCAATGTTCCGATAAAGCTGTTACCACCGTAACCGGCCTGTAATTGAACCTGAGAGGATCCTTTTTCAACAAGTTTCCAATTGATATCAACGGTATTATCCTGTTGATTGGGTTGAATATCCTGTCCTATTTGTTGTGGATCAAAGAATGACATCCCTGCCAAATCAAAATAGGTTCTTTTAATGTCGCTTTTCGCGAACAAGCTTCCCGGCTTTGTTCTTAATGCACGAAGAACCACATGGTCATGGGTTGTTGTGTTTCCTTCCCATGTTACTCTGTTCCATGTTGCTTTTTCTCCTTCATTGATACGGATTTCCAGATTGATGGTTTCTCCTGAAACTGATTTTTCAACCGGAGTTACATTAGAGAAAAGATATCCGTTATTCATGTATACCGATTTGATATCTGAATCGTCCTCTTTTCCTCCGTCTTCACCTACTTTTTTGTTAAATCCTACAGCATCGTAGATATCTCCTTTTTTGTATCCAAGAAGTCTTTGAAGGTATTCTGTAGAAAAAACGGTGTTTCCTGTGAATGTAATATCACCGATATAGTATTTTTTACCTTCGTTCAGTTTTACGTTGATCTCATAATTATTTCTTTTATTTCTCCATACAGAGTCAGAAACAATTGCAGCATCTCTATATCCCAAAGAGTTATAGTAGCTGATAAGGTTTTGTTTATCTTCCTGATATTTTTCTTCGATGAATTTTGAAGATTTCAGAATACCACCGATACCAAATCTCTTTTGTTTGGTTTCTTTAAATGCTTTCTTTCTAAGTTTAGCATCCGTGATATTGGTATTGCCTTCAAACTCGATATGATCGATCTTGATTCTTTTTCCTTTGTCTACATTGATCGTCCAGTCTACTAGTGACGGATCATTGGCATTCACTTTATCTGCTATGGTAATTTTAGCATCAGCAAATCCTTTTTTTACGTAGTCTTTAGGAATATTGGTTTTAAGGCTTGAAACTAAATTCTGAGTGATCTTTGTTCCCGGTTTCAGATTGTTATCTTTAGCCAGTTTTTCATTTTTGGATTTACCAATTCCTTTTCCCTCAAACTTTACTTCGCCTAATTCTTTAAGATCCTGTAGGAAGAATCTTAAAACTACGGTTTCTCCTTCAATACTTTGAACGTATACTTCAACTTCCGAAAAAGATTCAGTATCCCAAAGTTTTTTAATTGCATTACTGATTTTCTGCCCCGGAATATCTACGCCTTCTCCTTTGGATAATCCCGTAAATCTTAATATCTGGGCCGGTGTGTATTTTTTAACCCCATCCACTACAATGTCTTTAAGCATGTATGTGCCTGTTTGGTTTTCTGCATATACAGGATTGTTCACTTGTGTGCTGTCCTGTGGAGTTACCTGTCCATAAAAATGTGCAGAAGCAACAAACATAATGATGGGTAATAGTCTAAACTTCATTTTATCGTAGTCTTTCTTTTCTTAATTGTTTACTGGATTTTTATCTGTTCTCCGGTCATACCGAATCTTCTTTCTTTGTTTTGATAATCTACAATACATTGAAAGAAAATATCTTTTGTGAAATCGGGCCATAGAACATTTAAAAACTGCAGTTCTGCATAAGCGATCTGCCAGAGAAGGAAATTACTTATTCTTATTTCACCGCTGGTTCTGATAAGCAAGTCTACAGGTGGAAAATCTTTTGTATAAAGATAGTTCTCGAATAATTTTTCATCAATATCTTCTACATTTACCTTACCTTCCTTCACATCTGTACTTATATTTTTCACGGCATTCAGAATCTCTTTTTGAGATCCATAGCTGATTGCCAGTACCAGGTTTCCTTTTGTGTTTTCTTTTGTGAGCTCCACTACGCGTAGCAACTGCTCTCTCACTAATGATGGCAACTTTTCCAGATTACCAATAACATGCATCCTCAATCCTTTGCTGAAGATCTCTCCCGCCTCAAGCAACAGAGTTTCTGAAAGTAAATTCATCAGAGTATTTACTTCTTCTTTAGGACGGTTCCAGTTTTCTGAAGAGAATGTATAGAGTGTAAGATAAGGGATATTAATCTCATTACATGCATTAATAGCATTTCTTACAGCATCAATAGCATTTTTGTGACCAAAAGTTCTTTCTTCGCCACGAGACTTTGCCCATCTTCCATTACCATCCATAATGATGGCTACGTGTTTTGGTAAATTCTCAGAATTTATTTTATCTTTAATCAACGACATATTCATTAATCACAATAACATGGAGGTCTTCCGAAAGAGTAAGTTAATCCTAAACTGAAGGTATTTAACCAGTCTTTAGATTTTGTATCTCCAATAGCTCTCCCATTGATGATTGCATTTTCTCTTTCTTTGGAAACCACATAGTAGTTCCCCGACTGAAGCAACGAACCTCCGGTAGATGGATCCAGGATATCAGCACTGTATGTAGATTTGATATCTTTGGAAAGTATTTTACTATGGTCCAACTGATCAGTAAGCGTAAATCTGAATGTTCCTTCCGCAAATATTGCCCAATTGTGGTTAAACTTATATTTCAAACCAACCCCAAAAGGAACATGCATTGTTGTTTTGGTTCCTGTGGAATATATTGGCCTGGTAACAAAGTCCATTTCATCAAGCGGAGCCTGAGCCACACCATCTGCATCTCTTTTGAAATCATGCTCCAATGTAACTTTCGGTGCATCGAACATTAAAGCTCCTACCCCGGCAAAGATATATGGACTCAACATACTTTCCTGCTCATTATTTACCGGTAAAAAGTTGTATTCGAACATTAAGCTCGCCTCATAAATGTTGTTTTTACCGTATGAGTTTCTGTTTCTTCTATATTCTTCTTTGGCAACCTTATCATTAAACTGAACCTGGTTATATCCAAGATCCAATCTCACTGTCTGATAAGGGTTAAAATTAAACCTATATAGTATTCCTCCATAAAAAGGCACACCCCATTCTGATGCTCTGTCTAAATCCAATGGCTTTTGTAAAATATAATTGGTTCGCCCTATATCACCCACTAGGTTACTCATACCTAGACGAATTCCCAATTCGTTTCTTTGTGCTTTAACACCTGCCATTGTTCCTAGTAGGGCAAGGAAGCTAAACAATAATTTTTTATTCATAAAAGAATATGGATTTATGGTTATTTTAAAATTTAATTTTTGCAAATATAAAACATTTTTATATTAATGATATTCTTAATGTTTAGTTAAAAATAAACAAAAAATAATAATTTGTTATAAAGTAAACGACAAAGTGACAAAAATATTCTTTTTCTAATAACTTACAAAATATTCGATATACAAAAACCCCCATTCTATGAGGGTTTAAAAATATTTATTTTTTATTAAATACAGCTTGCACCTTGTTTCTTATTCTGATCAATAATGGTTCTTTATAGTTTTTATCTTCATCAAAGTATCCGTAACCATAGCCATAACCGTATCCGTAACCATAACCGTACCCATATCCCTGCTTCGTATTATAATCATTATAGACCAAACCTAAGTGTTCGATTTCGCCATTCTGGTACTTTTCCGTGATCATTTTAAGCATATACTTTTCTGTATACTCATGACGAACCACATAGATATTAGCATCTGAGTATTTCATAAGTTCGTAAGAGTCTGCCACCAATCCTACAGGAGGTGAATCTATGATAATAAAATCGTATCTTTTTTTCAGTTCATTGATGAACTTGATATTTCTTTCTCCCATCAAAAGTTCAGACGGGTTTGGCGGAATAGGTCCGGAAGTAGCCACATCAAGATTCGGGATCTTTGTTTTATTGATAATCTGATCCACTGAAACTTCACCAGTCAGGTAGTTAGAAATCCCATATTTATTATCAATTTTAAAGTCTCCAAAAATTTTAGGTTTTCTTAAATCCATCCCTAGCAGAATGGTTTTTTTATCGCTTAATCCCAGAACAGATGCCAAATTTATCGAAGTATAGGTTTTACCTTCTCCTCCAATGGATGATGTAACCAGTATTATTTTACTTTTCCCATTTTCATCGGATAAAAATCTCAGGTTGGCTCGTATTCCCCTAAACGCTTCTGAAACGGATGATTTTGGATGTTCCAGCACGGTAAGCATATTCTCGCTGTTATTGTTACCAATAACACCCAGTAATGGAATTCTTGTTGCGGTAATTAATTCTTTTATATTTCTGATCTTATTATCCAGGACTTCTGCAATCAGAATAAATAAAAGTGGTAATAATAATAATCCTCCTATAATAGTTGCCTTGGTGCTTTTCACATTCGGACCGATAGGGTTTTGACCTAAGTTTTTTGCAGGGTCTATCACAGTGATATCCGACTGATTGGTCGCCAATTTCATCTGAGCTTCATTTTGTCTTCCAAGAAGACTGTTATATGTAGCCTCGATCATGTTATACCCTCTTTCTGCATCCAGATATCTTCTTTCTTTCTCCGGATATGATTCCAGGTCAGAATTGGCAGATGCGATCTGCTGATTCAGCTTATTGATCTCATCATAATATCCGGAATAATAGTTCCTTAAGGAACCCGAAGAAGCTAGTCTGGCATCATTGATCAGCCTATTGATCTCTTTCATAGGCTCAGAATTCGGAGTGTAGATGGTCGCCATTTCTCTTCTTTTAAGATACAAAGCCTTTAATTCCGTAACGGTGGCAGAGAAAAGTCCGTCTTCAAATCCTGCAGCATTGGTGCTGATCATTTTATCAAAATTCTGAGATTCCAGCGTATGTTTAATTTTATTAAGGGAATTAACTTTACTCATCAGGTCTGCTTTTTTTGCTTCCAGCTCTTTTATCCTTTGTAAAGATTTTTCGTCTCTGTCCTGTATATCGTATAGTTTTTCCGAAGTTTTCAGGTAATTGAGGACTGAAGCACTGGAATCTAATTTTTTTCTGATGTCTGCAAGGCTTCCCTGCAGATAATGTTCGGTGTTTTTATTGACAATGTTTTTATCTTCTAATCTTTTCTTCTGTAGTTCTGCTACGGATTTGTTCAGGAAGTTTACGGTACCATTAAGGTTATACCCTCTTTTGGTGATGATCATAATGGTATTGATCTCCTTATCAAATTCAACTCCTATCGTGGAAACAATATCATTAACCGCTTGATTAACAGAGCTAAAATTTACAATAATCTTATCAAGCTTTATTTTAGTTGGCTGTGGGTTTTTAACCAATTTAAACCTCAGATTGGGTGTTGTATACCACTCATTAAGTTTAATAATCTTGTTTTCAGGTCTTCCGTAAGGATTAACGAAATGAAATCCTTCAGATTCGAAGCTATATAATCTTGTGCTTTCACCTTCATTGGGTAGTATGACTTCATAAGAATCTCCTCCTTTGGGAATTAAGGTGATGGGATAATTTATTTGCTGTAAGTGTTTTCTATCTATCTGTAGGAATACCGGTGAATCATCTTTATCCAAATAGGTAGATTTTATAGCTCCTTTGGTAGAGTAATTCACAAAAAGATCCAATTCTTTTACCAAATATTCGTTGTGTGATCTGGACAAAAGCATTTTCTTTAAATATATTCCATCCTGATTTCCTCCCTGTCCCCAGATAAAGTTAATAGACTGATTAGGAGTGAAATAACTCGCTGTATTATTAGAAACACTTAATGACAGGTCAGAAGCGTAAATATTCTGTGCGTAGTATTTACCATATACCCATGAAATGGCATAGCCTACCAATAGCATGAAAACAAACCAATACCAGTTTCTGATTATTCTTCGTAAAAAATGCTCTACATCAAATAACGAGAAAGATCCGGACTTATCTTTTTGAGACTCTTTCTTCTCAGCAGTTTCTTTTTCTGGAATCATACTATAGGTTTTTTAGAAGTAAATAAATAGACAATGCCGTAGTCACTACTGAAACTCCTGTTGTAAGGGTCTGAATTGGATCTTTTCCGAATCCGTTCAAACTTTTTGCTCTTGTATTAAGATAGATCTCATCTCCGTTCTGAACGTAATAGTATGGTGAGTTCATGATATCTTCACGGGTAAGATCTATTTTGGCAGTTTTGATTCCTTCGGGTAATTTTCTTCGAATGACAATGTTTTTCCTGTCAACTGTTCTGTTCAAACCTCCATTGATCGCCAATGCTTCTGTTATCGTAAGGGTATTTTTATGGGCTACTTTTTCACCTGTCATTCCGGTAGTTTCCACATCCCCCAAAATGTAATAGGTAATAC
>JAFAAJ010000240.1 GCA_023426625.1 Bacteroidota bacterium | reverse complement strand
TCTCAGCATAGAATCGAAAAAGATATTGCTGATCTTGAACTGTTCCTGTTCTTCATTTTCCAAAGTGGAACTTCTTTGGAGAATAGCTTTGATCTTGTATAAAAGTAATTCCGTATCAAAAGGTTTCGTGATGTAATCATCTGCACCCAGTTGATATCCTTTTAAAATATCTTCCCTCATATTTCTTGCTGTAAGGAAAATGATAGGTGTATTTTTATCGATCTTCTTTACATCTTCAGCCAATGAGAATCCGTCCTTTTTAGGCATCATCACATCGAAAATACAGATGTCGAATTCATTCTCCGTAAATTCCTTCAATCCCTGTTCTCCATCTGTTGCAAGGGTAACATCAAAATTATTTATCGTTAAATAATCTTTCAGTACAGCACCAAAACTTTGGTCGTCCTCTACTAATAATATTCTGTTGCTCATAGGTCTATAATTAATAATTAATAGTTAAAGAATGAATAATTATTCCTTCTCTTTTTATCATATTTTGATTTGTTGTTTCTAATTCATCGGCAGTTTTATCGTGAATACACTTCCTTTTCCTTTGTGAGAGTCTACAAGGATCTGACCTTTGTGCAGTTCTACGATCTTCTTTACATAAGACAATCCTAAGCCCTGTCCTTTTACATTGTGGATGTTTCCTGTTTCTTCCCTGAAGAATTTTTCAAAGATCTTGTTCTTGTTCTGAGTGTCCATTCCCATTCCTTTATCGGAAATTTCAATAACGTACCAGCTGTTTCCTTCGTTTTTGGTCTTTACATGAATTTCGGGAGCATCAGGTGAATATTTATTGGCATTATCCAATAAGTTCACCAGCATATTTGAAATATGGAACTCATCGATCTTGAAATTATATTTTTCTGCCGTAAATTCCTGTGTAAGTGATCCTTTTCTCTGTTCCACGATCAGGTTGAACGATTCTGTAGTTTTTTTGATCAGTTCTCTTACATTAGTTTCCTTTAAATATAGTTTTACTTCATTTCTTTCAAGTTTGGACATATTAAGAACGTTTTCCACCTGCTTTTTCATTCTTAAATTTTCCTGCTTGATCAGTTCTGAATAATATTTTACCTTATCCGGGTTCGTCGCGATCTTGTCATTAGCCAAAGAATCCGTAGCTACGGAAATTGTGGCTAAAGGAGTTTTGAACTCGTGTGACATATTGTTGATGAAATCGGTTTTGATCTCCGCAAGCTTTTTCTGCTTCATCATATAATTGATGGAAATAATATAGATCCCCAGAATAGTAAGCAGAGACAGGAAAGTTCCTAAAAGCATCGGCCAGTTATTCATCGCCAAAGAATATTCTTTTTTTGGAAAAACTAAAGCCAGGTTATATAATGTACGGTCTTTTTTATCCGTAAATAGGGGATACGTGTAAGAATTGCTATCCTTTTTCTCCTTATAAAGCTTATTGACAATCGTCGTAAGCTTATTGGTCTTATCCGTAACGCCGTAGCCGAACTGAGCATTTATTCCTCTGATCTTCAATTCTTTTTTGATGACGGAATCCAAGACCTTGTTTTCCACCCTTTTTGAAATCGGCAGATTGTTCCCGTAAATTTTGGCAAATTCCTTTATCGTGTAATCCCCGTTTTCAATCTCTGTATTCAGTTTAGAAGTGAGCTGTTCCGGATTGGTAGTGTCTCTTTTTATCTTGTAAGCTGCCTCATCACTGTAAAGAGTAGTCAGTTTTATCGAATCTCCTCTTTTAGAAATCGGCAATTGCGTTTTTTCAATGATGTTTTTAGAATAAATGATCTGTCTCTGGGTCCCGGAATCTTCTGTTTGTTGAATCGTGGTCAGAGATGCCTGGTTATTATTTGCCTTGATGTTATCTCTGAAGTTTTCGAAATTTTCATTCATGTATTTTTCAACTTCGATCTCGGCAATACTTTTAGAGGTGCTTTCCAGAGCAGCATACACTTTATTCGAAAAATCCTGCTCCAAAGCTCCGTAATAACCCTTCAGCCAATAAAACTGGAGTGTAACGAAGACAATCAGTGAGATTGTCATAAACACTGAGATTATTGGGATGAATTTATTATTCATTGTATATTTTTAGTTTATTTTAGAAAAATGAATGTTAAAATTAATTATTTTAAGACTTACTAAACAAAAAACGAGCCAAAAAATTGTGTTATTTTTCTTAAAACTGCATTATTTAACATTTTATTATAAATTTTTCAATTCTTGTCATAGGAAAAGTTCCTCTTTCAGATAAAGAAGTAAGTTTGTTAAAAATATTGTTATGAATTCTAATATCACGTTTAACAAAGATTTTGACTCGAATACTGTGTATGTCATGAAAATTTACAATGCAGACGTGTCAAAAGTATGGGATTATTTTACCAAATCCGAACTATTGGATCAATGGTGGGCTCCAAAGCCTTGGAAATGCGAAACATCACAGCAGGACTTTAAAGAGGGAGGGGTTTGGCTGTATTCTATGGTAGGACCGGAAGGAGAAAGGCATTATGCCCAGGTGACATACGGTGAAATTACCGAGCACAGAAGTTTTGATGGTGTGGATGCGTTTTGTGATGATAAAGGAAACATTAATGAAGATTTCCCTCAGTCAAAATGGCTGATTGGTTTTACGGGAGTGGACGAAGGAGCAAAAGTGACAATCAATATTCATTTTCCTTCTCAGGAAGCTATGAAGCAGCAGGTGGAAATGGGATTTGAAGAGGGTTTTAAAATGGGACTGAATCAACTGGAAGATATTTTGGCAATGAGATAATTTGAAAACTGCGGAAATTTGAATTTCAAATTTCCGCAGTTTCATTTCAATTAAATCAATTCTTCATCCTGAAAGTATTGAATAATAGCTTTTTTCATAAGCAGGGTCTGTTCATTGGGTTTCAATTCGGGTAATTCCTCCAGCTTTTCAAAGTGCGGCCATCCGTCTTCATAGTGAGTGAATTTATAATACCCAAAAGGTTCCAGCAATCTGCAAACCGCAATATGAAGAAGGTTTACCTTATCGTCTTTTGTATATTTCTGTTGACCGCTCCCCAATTCTTGAAGCCCAATCAGAAATAGATAGGTTTCAATGGGTGCATTTTTCTCGGTCTGGAAATTATCTTCAAAAAATTGTTCTATTTTTTTCCAGTATTCAGCTTCGTTAATCATATAACCATTTATGAATTATCATTGATTTTCTTCTAGTTTCAGCAGAAATGCATATTCTAATGCGTCTTCTTTTAGTGATTCAAACCTTCCGCTTGCTCCTCCATGTCCGGAACTCATATCTGTTTTGAAAATCAAAATGTTGTTGTCTGTTTTTACTTCTCTTAGTTTGGCGGTCCATTTTGCAGGTTCCCAATATTGAACCTGAGAATCATGGAGTCCTGTTGTGATCAGCATGTGCGGATAATTTTTTGCTTCCACATTGTCATAAGGAGAATATGATTTCATATAATCATAATACTTCTTATGATTAGGGTTTCCCCATTCATCGTATTCTCCGGTTGTTAATGGAATACTTTCATCCAACATCGTGGTTACTACATCCACAAAAGGAACCTGTGCAACAATCCCATTAAAAAGCTCCGGCTCATAATTTACAACAGCTCCCACAAGAAGTCCTCCTGCGCTTCCTCCCATAGCATACAGATGCTTTGATGAGGTGTAGTTTTGTTGGATCAGGAATTTTCCTGCATCAATGAAATCGAAAAAAGTATTTTTTTTGAATAACATTTTCCCATCCTCATACCATTCTCTTCCTAAATATTCTCCACCGCGGATATGGGCAATAGCATAAATAAATCCTCTGTCTAAAATAGATAGCCTCACATTGGAAAAACTGGCATCAACAGTGTGTCCATAACTTCCATAACCATATAAAATTAAAGGTGTGTCTGCTGACTTTTTGGTGTCTTTATGATAAACCAGAGAAATCGGAATTTTTGTTTTTCCGTCTCTTGAGTCCGCCCAGATTCTTTCAGAAATATAATTTTCAGGGAAGAATTTACCGCCCAAAACTTCCTGCTGTTTCAAAAGTTTGGTTGTTTTCTCCTTCATGTTATATTCAAAAGTGGAGTTTGGCTGAGTAAGTGAGGTGTATCCGTAACGCAGAACTTCTGTATCAAATTCTAAATTGATACTGATATAAGCCGTATATGTGGGATCTGAAAATGGAAGATAATAGGATTCTCCGGTTTTTTCATCGATGATCTTTATCTGTAATAGTCCTTTTTCTCTTTCTTCCAGAACAAGATAGTTCCTGAATATTTCAAAACCTTCAAGCAGGACTTCTTTACGGTGAGGAATTACATCTTTCCAGTTTTCCATTCCGTATTGATCGATCTTGGTTTTTACGATTTTGAAATTAGTAGCACCATCCGCATTGGTAATGATATAAAATTCATCCTCAAAATGTTCCACTGAATATTCCAAATCATCTACTCTTGGCTGGATAACCTTCCATTCCGCAAAAACATCATCTGCAGGAATGAAACGGTGTTCGTCCGAAATAGTGCTTGAACTTGCAATGAAAATATATTGTAAAGATTTTGTTTTGAAAACATTTACATCAAAAGTATCATCCTTTTCGTGGAATATCAGAACGTCTTCGGAGGAATCGGTTCCTATTTTATGTCTGAAGACCTGAAATGCGCGCAGGTTTTTATCTTTTCTGATATAGAAAACATGTTCATTGTCGTTTGCCCAGACTGCTTTGCCTGTCGTGTTAAGGATTTTGTCGGGCAAGATTTCTCCGGTAACTAAATTTTTAAAGTTCAATGTATAAATTCTTCTTCCTACATTGTCTGCTGAGAAAGATGCCAATTGGTTATCAGGACTTACGGCAACCGATCCTACCTCAAAAAAGTCTTCTCCTTCGGCAAGAATGTTTACATCCAGGATAATTTCTTCCTGATTATCCAGACTTTTGTGCTTCCTGCAAAAAATAGGATATTCTTTCCCTTCTTCATATCGGACGATATACCAGTATTCATTAAAAAAATAAGGCAGAGATTCGTCGTCTTTTTTATAACGGGCTTTCATTTCTTCGAAAAGTTCCTCCTGTAGCTTTTCCGTATCTTTCATGATGAAGTCGGCATATGCGTTTTCTTCTTCCAGATATTGGATAACTTCGGGGTTTTCTCTTTCGTTCAGCCAGAAATAAGGGTCAACCCTCTTATCTCCGTGTATTTCAAGTGTTTTTTCTATTTTTTTTGCCTGTGGAGCTTTCATTCAATATTAATTCTTGTTCAAATTTAATTAAAAAAAAACCATCTTTCCTTGAATGGAAAAGACGGTTATTCTATATGGTATATTAAAAACTACTTGTGAAGGCTTTTAATATATTTTTCCAGAGCCATCGTCATGGAAGGTGTTTCTTTTGTAGGAGCCATTACATCTACTCTTAGTCCTGCTTCTTCGGCTGCATTCATTGTGGTATTTCCAAAAACGGCAATTTTAATTTCATCCTGTTTAAAGTCCGGGAAATTCTGTTGTAAAGATTTTATTCCTTGCGGACTGAAGAAAATCAGCATATCATAATCCTGAATGCTAATATCAGTAAGATCGCTGCATACCGTTCTGTACATGATGGCTCTTGTCCAGTCGATGTTTGCGGCATCCAGTGTTTTTGGAATGTCCGGGCTTAGCACATCGGAGGACGGAAGCAAATATTTCTCCGTAGGGAATTTTTTGAAAAGAGGAAGCAGATCCGCGAAATTCTTTTCCCCGAAGCTGATCTTTCTTTTTCTGTACACAATATGCTTTTGAAGGTAGTTGGCGATAGCTTCGGACTGACAGATGTATCTCATAGTGTCCGGAACTGTAAAGCGCAATTCTTCAGCCAGTCTGAAATAATGATCCACCGCGTTTTTACTGGTGAAAATAATTCCAGTATACTGTGTAAGATCTATTTTTTGAGTTCTTAGCTCTTTATTATCAACCCCTTCAACATGGATGAAAGGACGGAAATCGATCTTTATTTTTTCCTTCTTCGCTATATCCAAATATGGGGAAGACTCACTTGGTGCTGGTTGAGAAACCAATATAGACTTTATTCTCATCATCGACTATATTAAAAAAATAACAATTTCCAAAGTAACATCAGAGGTGCAATTTGGAGGGTGCAAATATACAAAAATTTATAATACCATTTTTCCGGCAGAATGTTGTTCTTGTGAAATAAATAGAAAAAAACCTTGAAAATGAATACAAAAGAGAAAAAGAATATATAGTATAAAAACATTTTACTTCTATCTATCGGGAAATAATAATGTATAACACACAGTATTATTAGTAGAAAAGATAGGATGAAATAAAATTTTGTAGATGTAAAATAAAAAATAGACCATTTCTTGCCATCACCTACACTTTGATAAAACAAAAAGCCTAAGATGGATTTCGCTAAATAGAAAAATATAATGGCAATCAAACTATATCCGAATTTATTCAGCTGATATCCTGCGATCTGCAGGTCTGCGATATATTTGGGAACTATAGGAA
>JAFAAJ010000143.1 GCA_023426625.1 Bacteroidota bacterium | reverse complement strand
CTATTCACCATTGACCTTTCCCTACCCTAATTTTCATACACGATATATTTCGTTCTGATCTTTTCAAAGTTTTCCAGATCTGTTTTCCAGGAAGCCCTAATTTCTGTAATGGACTTTCCGGCAATGATCTGTTTTCTCAGTTCATCTGTTCCGGATAAAGTATCGAACCATAAATTCTTAAGGAAGAAATCCTGATCCGGGTTTTTATAATTCTTATAAGCTTTAATCACCCATTCCAAATTTAATTCCCTCAAGTCATGAGGATAATCTGAAAGATTTTCACCATAGCACAATCTACCGTTCAGGAAAGGATCTTTAGCTCCTGATCCGGGCTTTGGAGTAAACTGATAAGGTAAACCAAATGTCCACGGAGAGCCATAGATCTGAAAAGGCAAATCCGTTCCCCTTCCTACAGAAACCTGCGTTCCTTCGAAAAAACATAAGCTTGGATAAAGATTTATGGCTTTATCATTCGGTAAATTGGGTGAAGGCTTATCTGAAATCTGATAACGCTGTTTTTTATGATAATTCAGCATGGGAATTAATATATATTTAGCCTGAACACCACTTTTAAGCCATTTTTCACCATTCGCCATTTTACCGTATTCTCCTATGGTTAATCCATATACAACCGGAACTTCATGCATTCTAACGAAGCTGGTCCATTTTTTCTTCAAAACGGGACCATCAATATAGCCATCATGCGGATTCGGTCGGTCTAATACAATGACTTCAACATTATTTTCCGCTCCGGCTTCCATTATATAGGTCAATGTAGAGATATAAGTGTAAAATCTGACACCTACATCCTGAATATCAAATACTACAACATCAATTCCTTTCAATTGTTCCGCGGTTGGTTTTTTATTTTTCCCGTATAAAGAAACAATGGGAATTCCTGTTTTCACGTCTACTCCGTTCTTTACTTTTTCACCGGCATCTGCATCCCCTCTGAAACCGTGTTCAGGAGCAAAAATTGATTTTATTTTAATATTATTTTTAACTAAAAAGTCAACAAGGTGGGTTTTATCATTCATCAATCCTGTCTGATTGGTCACCACACCAATGGTTTTACCCTTCAGCAAAGGCAGATATAATTCCGGACGATCTGCTCCTGTCTTAAAACAGTCTTTATATTGAGTCTGAGAATAATAATGATTGAATACTCCTAAAAAAATTAGGCAAATAAAAAGTAAATTTTTAATTTTGAGATCTAAATTCATAAGCTTGAAATTTCCTTTATATTTCTCTAGAAAAATAGCGTTTTCCAAAGATAACAAAAATAACCTGTCTCGGGTTATCATCTTCATCGGCAGACTTTCTGTTGCTTTAGGGATTATTGTCTCACTGATCACCGTTGCCACAGGTTTTGGTTCAAAAAAAGCGATCAAAGAAAGACTGGCAGACTTCAGTGGACATATTACAGTGAAATCTACAAGATCAAATTCCTCGTACAACACTTCAGTTCTTGATAACCAGGGGCTGAATATTCAGAAAATAACAGAACTTCCTGATGTTGCAGGCATTCAGAAATACGCAATGGTTACGGGAATCATGCGTAATGAGCATAGTTTTGCGGGCATCATTTTCAAAGGGGTGGGAAAAGATTTTGACAGCCTGAGATTTAAAAAATTCCTTGTTGCAGGAACTACTCCACAGGTAACAGAAGTGGGGTATAATCATGGTGTTGCGATCTCGCAGAAAACCGCCACTGATCTTCATCTGAAAGTAAAAGACAGCATTGTTACCATATTTTCAAAGGCAGATCAGATGCCTATTTACAGAAAGTTTGAGGTTGTAGGCATTTACAAGACCGATATTAAGATGATCGATGATCAGTTTGTGATCGGCGGAATCAACCATGTCCGAAAAATTCAGGATATGAAACGTGATGAGATAGGCGGAATTGATATTTTTCTGAAAAATGTAAATGACATAGACCGTGATTTCCCTGAAATCGAAAAACTGATCGGCTATAAAAATTATGCTGAAAAAGCAACGGATAAATTTCCACAGATCACTGACTGGATCAGTATTTTTGATACCAATATCGCTTTAATTATCATTATTATGCTGATTGTTGTTATCATCAATATCATCATGGTGCTTCTTATTCTTATTATTGAAAGAACTAATTCCATCGGATTACTTAAAACATTGGGAGCCAGCAACTCACAGATCAGAGCTACCTTTATCAACTATACTTTGATTATCATGATTCCGGGACTTTTATATGGAAATGCGATTGGTCTTGGATTGATATTATTACAGAAATTCTTCGGGATCATTAAACTAAACCCTGAGAATTACTATGTAAGTACAGTTCCGGTAGATCTGAATCCTATTGCAATCATCTCCATTTCAGCAGGAATTTTGATCATTTCTGCACTGGCTTTGATCATACCCAGCTATCTGATCAGTAAAATTTCCCCGGTGAAAGCTATTAAGTATAATTAATGTGAATTGCTAATAGCGAATGGTAAATTTTTCTCCATTAGCATTAATTGACTGTTCATCATTCACCATTGACTTTAATCTAATTTGAAAGCTGTATCTTTGCACCGCTTATAAAACCAATTATGAAATACGCAAATAATATTCTTGAAACCATAGGAAATACTCCGCTTGTAAAGCTTAACAAAGTGTTGGGAGAAGATTTCCCTGCATTAGTTTTAGCAAAAGTAGAGACCTTCAATCCCGGAAATTCCGTAAAAGACAGAATGGCTCTTAAAATGATCGAAGATGCTGAAAAAGACGGAAGATTAAAGCCTGGAGGAACCATTATTGAAGGGACTTCAGGGAATACCGGAATGGGATTGGCTCTTGCTGCGATCATTAAAGGGTACAAATGTATCTTTGTAACAAACTCCAAACAGTCTAAAGAAAAGTGTGACATACTTCGTGCCGTAGGAGCTGAAGTTATTGTTTGTCCTACTGATGTAAAACCTACAGATCCACGTTCTTATTATTCTGTATCTAAAAGACTTGCTGAAGAAACAGAAAACGGATGGTATGTGAATCAATACGACAATTTATCCAACAGAACCGCTCATTATGAATCTACAGCTCCTGAGATCTGGGAACAGACGGAAGGAAAACTGACTCATTTTGTTGTAGGTGCAGGAACAGGAGGTACCATTACAGGTTGTGGAACATTCTTCAAAGAGAAAAATCCAAATATCAAAGTAATTGGTGTTGATACTTACGGTTCTATTTTGAAAGAATTCCATGAAACGGGTGAACTTCACTATGATCACGCTTATAGCTATATCACAGAAGGAATCGGGGAAGATATCATCCCTGAAAACTATGACATGTCCGTAATCGATCACTTCGAAAAGGTAACAGATAAAGACGGAGCGATCTATGCGAGAAAACTGGCAAAAGAAGAAGGAATTTTCTGTGGTTATTCTGCAGGAAGTGCTATTGCTTCTTTAGTTCAGATGAAAGACCAGTTTACAAAGGATGATGTAATTGTGGTACTGCTTCATGATCACGGCTCAAGATACGTGGCTAAAATCTACAACGATGAATGGATGAAGGAAATGGGTTGGCTGGATTAATATCTATTATAATAAAAGACCTCAGAGCAAAGCTCTGAGGTCTTTTATTCCTGATCTATATTCTCTTTTATATATTTTTTAAGCAAATTATAATCTTCTTTACTCATTGATTTTTTGGGAAACATATAACTATGTTTTCCCTCCAGAGAAATGTATTCTTCATTGATATCTGCGGCTAAAAAATCTTTCCAAAGACTGTATTCTTCCTGATTGTCAATTGCAACATTAAAAAATTCATTACTGAATCTGATTTCATACAAACTGCAGTTTTCCAATGATCTTAAATATCCGTTCACTCCTTTTTTCCATCTTGCAACATTATTCACACTCACGGAAAGGAAAACGGCACAAAAAAGAAATAAAAAACTTATAAAATATAAAATTCCAACATTCTCTTTGCCCAACATATCCTTAAAAAGGAGGAACAGCAACAAAACAGCACCTACAATGATTGTGGTAATCGTTTTTCCTCTGGTAATAGATGAGAAAAACAAGCTTCCCTGTTTGCCGGTATAGTAAATCTCTTCAAATGCTTTTTTATCAGTTTTCAGCCTGATCACCTTTTCTCCACTCATATAAGTTTCACTTTATAAATGTACAAAGCTAAACTAAATATCTTCATACTTCTCGTTTATGGCAGAAAGTTTTTGCATCAGTTCACGGTTTCGTTTCTTTAATCCTTCCAGTTTTTGGAGCATTTCATGAATTACTTCCAAGCCCGGAAGATTGATTTCCAGATCGTAATGCCAATTGGCAAATCTCTCAAAAGCAGGCAGCTCTTCATAACTCAAATAACGGATCTCATTTTCAATTTCTACATTCAACAGACCACAGTCTACCAGTTCATCAAAGAAGGTAATCTCTACATCATATATTTTTATGAGTTCCTCTCGGGATATTCTTTCACTCATGACTTAGGAATTTTTAAGTTGTTCGAAAAGTTCTTTCTGCTTATCTGTAAGATTGACAGGCAATTTCACTTCATACGTTACAAACAGATCACCAAACTGACCTTCCTTTTTATATACAGGAAAACCTTTTCCTTTTAATCTAACGGTCATTCCGTTCTGGGTTTCAGGCTTTACTTTAAGGTTTACATTACCGTTTAAGGTATTCACTTTTACCTCTCCTCCTAAAACAGCCGTATAAAGATCAATAGAAACTTTGGTTTTCAGGTCATCACCTACCCTTTCAAAATCGGGATCTGCGGGGATATTGAAGGTAATATATAAATCTCCGTTCGGACCTCCATTAAAGCCGGGATATCCATGACCTTTCAGTTTGATCTGCTGTCCGTCATACACGCCAGCCGGAATGGTAATTCTTACTTTTTTGCCATTAACTTCAAAAGTCTGAGGGTGGGTTTTCGCAGCATCTCTTAAACTTAAGTTTAGCTCTGCATGAATATCCTGTCCCTTGAATTTTCCGGAAGCACTTCCCCTTGAACTCCTTCCAAAACCTCCTGCTCCATCGAACATATCGCGGAAAAAGTCCGAAAAGTCTTCCTCATCACTAAAATCACCTCCTGAGAAATCTCCATAACTTTGCTTCTGATACTGTCTCTTCTGTTGTTGTGCTTTTTCATATTCCTCTCCGTGTTTCCAGTGTTCTCCATATTTATCATATTTGGCACGGTTTTCAGGATTGCTCAGTACTTCATTAGCTTCATTAAGTTCTTTGAACTTCTTTTCTGCTTCTTTATCGTCCGGATTAAGGTCGGGATGTAATTTTCTAGCCAACTTTCGGTAGGCTTTTTTAATTTCATCCTGTGTTGCGTTCTTATCTACGCCTAAAATCTTATAGTAATCTATATAAGCCATAGAAACGATGTTTACTCAAATTTAAAAATTTTAACCCGAACTATTATATAACAGAATGTTAAAATAAACCTATCTTTGATAAAAAGCAGCCTATGAAAGAGGTATTTAAAAACTATTCCGGAATCATATTTTTACTGGTTGGAATCTCTGTTGGAAGTATAATCGGGATCATCGCTCCGGATTTTGTGAACTACATTAAACCGTTAGGTGATATTTTCCTTAATCTTCTTTTTGTAAGCGTGGTTCCGTTAGTATTTTTTGCGGTTTCCAATTCTATTGCTTCTTTGGAACAACAGTCAAAATTCGGAAAGATTATTCTTACCATGTCTTTCACCTTTCTGCTTTTTATTTTAATTGCTGCTATTTTTACGATCTGCGCGGTATATCTTTTTCCGGTGTCCTCGATTTCAGGAAGTTCTGAAATGGTTACAGAAACTGCCAATCAGGATAGTTGGGGCAACAGAATTGTGAGCTTTTTCACTGTGGGAGAATTTACAGAGTTGTTTTCAAGAAGAAATATGCTTGCTCTTTTGATATTTGCTTTCATGACCGGTTTTGCCGCCAGAAAAGCAGGTGAAAAAGGACAGCCATTCAGGGTTTTTATCGCTTCAGGATATGAAGTGATGAAAGAATTGCTTTTATTGATCATGAAACTGGCTCCGATAGGTTTAGGGGCATATTTTGCGTATCAGGTAGCCACTTTGGGACCTCAGCTTTTTGGATTTTACGGAAAGCCTTTGGGATTATATTACATTGCCGGAATTATTTATTTTCTGGTGTTTTTTTCTTTGTATGCGTTCATGGCGAATGGGCAAAACGGAGTGAAAAGCTTTTGGACCAATGCTATTTACCCCACTCTTACGGCATTAAGCACATGTAGCAGTTTTGCGACCATGCCTGCTAATTTACAGGCAGCTTCTAAAATTGGCATTCCAAACTCTATTGCGAATCTGGTGATCCCGATTGGAACTACTTTGCATAAGAATGGTTCCTCAATGTCTTCGATTATTAAAATTTATGTAGCTTTTTTAATTATCGGGAGAGATTTTTTTGAGCCTACAAATCTTTTATTAGCATTGGGAATCACTGTTTTTGTAAGTATTGTTGCCGGTGGAATTCCCAACGGAGGCTATATCGGTGAAATGCTGATGATCTCCGTCTATAAATTACCGCAAGAAGCTATTCCTGCGGTAATGATTATCGGTACACTGGTTGATCCTTTGGCAACTGTTCTGAATGCTGTTGGAGATATTGTGGCAGCGATGTTTGTGAATAAAATGATGGGTGAAAAATTTATTCCGACCGATATTGAATAAAGTAAATATTAGAATTAAAACTAAAAAGAGGCTGTCTCAAAAGTACCCCCTCTCTCGGACTCCTGTCTGACAACTTTTGTCATTTAGGAGATTCTCAGAGCATTAATTTACCTTTTGAGACAGCCTCTTTTTAAATATTAGTTAATTATTTACTTATAATCTTCAATTGCCTGATTCAGAGCATCGATTTGCTTATTGATGCTTGCTGCATTTTGAGGATTCTGCTTCAGGAGGTCCATTTTCTTGCTGAGCCCGTCTTTCAGCATTTGAGAGATCATCATTTTTGCCTGCGGATTATCTACGATCTGGCTTTTTGCCTGTCCCAGTATTTTAGTGATACTTTCAGTAGCTTTCAGGTTATCTGAGGTCATGATCCAGTTGAAACCATCTTCTGCCGCTTTGCCTAATTCCGGATTCTGGAATTTCACGAACGGATAAAATGCTGCGATCGGAGCAATATTAGCCATTTGAGAATTGATCTTATTTTTTACGACAATAGGCAACAATTGGGTCAGCAGTTCTTCAGAAGCTCCTTCCAGATCAATTTTATCAGCTAAAGAGCTTATTCTCGCAGGATCAATCGCGGAAATTGCACCTAATGAATTTCCTTTAACGGAATTAGACACTGCATTTACTCCTTTTTCAAAAATCGGCAGGTATTTTTTGTTTTTTGTTTTTGCCAAAGCCGCGATTGCAGCAGCCTGAACCAATGTCTTCGGATCACTCACAGCCAGTTTTTCTACTTCCGAACCCAATGCTTTCATTTGTTCAGAATTGCTAAGATCTACCAGTTCCAAAGCCTTAATTCTTACTCTAAAGAAAGGATCTTTGAGTGCAGCAGCCAATAATTTGGTAGCAGCAGCATTTTTCCCTACATGATCCTTGATTCCTTTTAAAGCATTGTAACGGCTCTTCAATTCCTTAGAATTCGTGAATTGTAGCAGATACTGCTCCGGAGTTTTATTATCAGTAATATCTGATAACAGAATACCATCTGCATTGATGTTTACCAGATCAGGATTCTTCGACACATCAAAAGTAAAGGTGTTTTTAGCTTCAGCATTCACCCAAACATTATATCTTTTCGGTTTGCCATTATCATATACATCAATGGCAAGAGGAAATTCAAACGGCTGTTCCTGCGACTGATTAATGGTAACTGAAACCTGTTTTTTTACCGGTTCAAACGTGTAAGAATAGTTCAGTTTTGGGTTTCCGCTTCCGTAATACCACTGATTGAAGAACCAATTCAGATCTTTTCCGGAAACTTTTTCAAATGAAAGTCTTAACTGATGAGCTTCAGCATTTTGATATTCATAGGTTTTCAGATAATCTGTCATTCCTGCAAAGAAAGCATCATCTCCCAGGTAATTTCTCAGCATGTGAAGGATCCCTCCTCCTTTCTGATAAGTTACGAGATCGAAAACATCTTCTCTTGAATCATAATCGAATCTCACCAAATGCTTTTTGAAATCTCCCGGATTATGAAGATACATATTCACATCGGTCATCTGATGATAATCTGCCTGATCTTTACCGTACTTATATTCGTTCCAAAGATATTCTGAATAGTTGGCGAAAGATTCATTAACAGTAAGATTGCTCCAGCTTTCTGCCGTTACAAGATCTCCAAACCAATGGTGGAATAATTCGTGGGCAATCGTATCTTCCCAGGTATTCTCATCAACCAGCTGTCCCGGTTTTTGAAGAATATCACTTCCATGAAGGGTTGCCGTGGTATTTTCCATGGCTCCACTCACATAATCTCTTCCTGAAATTTGTGCATATTTCGCCCAAGGATAATCATACCCCAGTTTTTTCGAGAAAAATTCGATCATTTCCGGTGTGTTTCCATAGATCTGCTTTGCGTAGGGTTCATATTCTTTTTCTACATAGTAATCTACAGGAATATTTCTCCACTTGTCTATAACAATAGCATATTCTCCCACTCCCATAAAGAAAAGGTAAGTAGAGTGTCTTTTATCCATCACCCAATGATCTGTTCTCAAACCGTTCGCTTCTTTTTGTGAACTTTTCAAAACTCCGTTGGATAAGGTCACATATTTATCAGGAACCGTCATATAGATCTCCTGAGTTGTTTTTTGGTTCGGTTTATCAATAGTAGGGAACCATGCTGAAGAAGATTCTGTTTCACCCTGCGTCCAGATTTGTGTTGGTTTATCAGGATCTTTTCCTTGAGCATTGATGAAGTACAAACCTTTTGCATCATTAATGGCTGCACTTCCCTGTTGTTTCACTTCGTTTGGACGGGAAGTATATTTGATATAAACAGTATAATCCTGATTTCTTTGATAGGTTTTATCAAGACTGATCTTTAAAACATCGTCTTTATATTCATATTTTAAAGGTGATTTCTGTCCGTTGTTATCCAAAGCTACTTCATGAATCAGCATACTTTTGGCATCAAGAACCAATTCGTTGGAAGGATAGAAATACGGAGAAGCCGTTAACCATTCTTCACCGTTCATCTGTTCTTTCTGATAGTCGAAATTGACTTTCAATTTGGTATGTTTCAGTTCGGTTACTTTGGTATGGGTGGCTCTGTATACTTTTTCTCTCCCCGAAGTTTCAGTTTGTGCCGATACATTTGCGGAGAATAACACTCCGAGTATAGCTATTGATAAAATGATCTTTTTCATCTATTAAATATTATTTTGTTGCAACACAATTAGATTCAGAATGAATATTAATCATGTCTGTTTTTTTGTTATTTCTGTATGATTTAATTATTGTTTATTAAAGATTATGTTTGCTCCTCCCTGGGAAAAATCCATTGTTTTCTTAGTTGCATCAAATTTCATTTTTATTCCCGCTAGATCAAACTCAAATTCTGTTTCCGAAAGAGCTTTTAAAGGAAATGCACCTTGTCCTGTAGCCTGCCCTTTCAATGTTTTAT
>JAFAAJ010000097.1 GCA_023426625.1 Bacteroidota bacterium | reverse complement strand
TAGCCGGTTTATTGACCAATCTTGAGGAAAACGATGTTCTTTTCATTGATGAGATCCACCGTTTGTCGCCTGTTGTAGAGGAATATCTGTATTCCGCCATGGAAGATTATAAAATTGATATCATGCTGGAAACCGGTCCGAATGCAAGAAGTGTTCAGATCGGGTTGAATCCTTTTACCTTGGTAGGAGCCACAACAAGAAGCGGAATGCTTACCAAGCCCATGTTGGCAAGATTTGGGATCCAAAGCAGGCTTGAATATTATACGATTGAGCTTCTGTCTGTGATCATTCAAAGGAGCTCAAGAGTTTTGGGAGTGAAGATTTATGAAGATGCTGCGATTGAAATTGCGAGAAGAAGCCGTGGAACCCCCAGAATTGCCAATGCTCTTTTAAGAAGAGTACGTGATTTTGCTGAGATCAAAGGAAATGGCGAGATAGAAATTAATATCACAAAATATGCTTTAGATTCTTTGAATGTGGATGAATTCGGACTGGATGAAATGGATAATAAGATCATGCGTGTCATGATTGAAAATTTTAAAGGAAAACCGGTAGGAATATCCGCTTTGGCAACATCTATCGGTGAAAACCCGGAAACAATTGAAGAAGTTTATGAACCTTTTCTTATTCAGGAAGGTTTTATTATCCGAACTCCCAGAGGAAGGGAGGTTACTGAAAAGGCTTATCAGCACTTGAAGATTTCAAGACCCAGAAATCCGGGGGAATTATTCTAAAATCTATGTACATTCCTAAATTATATAAAAGTGAAGACCTTCATTTGATGAAAGAGATCATCAAAGAGAATGCTTTTGCGCTGCTTATCTCATCAGCAGATAAAATCCGAGCGACTCATTCTATGATGATGCTTAACGAAGATGATCCGGAAAGCACTTACATAGAAACTCATATTTCAAAAGCTAATCCACAAGCCAAAATTTTGAAAAACGGAGATGAAGTTCTTTGCGATTTTTTGGGAGCGCATACTTATATTTCCAGCAGTTGGTATGATCATATCAATGTTTCAACATGGAATTATGAAGCGGTTCAGATCTATGGAAAAGTGGAAGTCATGAACAATGATGAGCTTTATAAACATCTGGAAAAATTAACCTCAAAATATGAAAGTGTTCAGCAATGCCCCATGTTTGTAAAGGTTATGGGTAAGGAGTTTGTTGAAAAGGAAATGAAAGGAGCTTTTGGGTTAAAGATCATTCCTACTGAAATATTTATCAAACAAAAACTTTCTCAGAACAGAAAGGAAAACGATTTTCTGAGCATTATTTCCCATCTTGAAAACTCGGATGAGAATGGAAGAAAGATCGCTGAAAAAATGAAACTATTAAATATATAAACATACTATTATATGAAGTTATATCCTATACAATGCGGAAAATTTAAGCTGGACGGCGGCGCTATGTTTGGAGTCGTCCCAAAGAGTCTGTGGGAAAAGACCAATCCTGCAGACGAAAGAAACCTGATCGAACTGGGTACCCGTTCTTTGCTTATAGAAGACGGTAAAAAACTAATTTTAATTGACTGCGGCCTTGGTGATAAGCAGGATGAGAAATTCTTCAGCCATTATTCACTTTGGGGCGATGATACTTTAGACAAGAATTTAAAGAAATATGGATTTGTAAAGGAAGACATCACGGATGTTTTCTTATCTCATCTTCACTTTGATCACTGTGGTGGTGCTATTGAGTGGAATGATGACAGAACAGGTTACAGACCTGCATTCAAGAATGCGCAGTTCTGGACCAATGAAAACCACTGGCAATGGGCAACAGAACCTAATGCAAGGGAAAAGGCAAGCTTCCTGAAAGAGAATATCCTTCCTATGCAGGAAAGCGGACAATTGAACTTTCTCCCCCTTCCTACTACAGGAAATTATGGTTTTGCACCGGATCTGAAAATGGATGTGATCTTCGTTGATGGTCACACGGAAAAGCAAATGCTGCCTGTCATACAATATCAGGATAAAACGGTTGTTTTTGCAGCGGATCTTATTCCTACAGCGGGACATATCAATCAGGTGTATGTGATGGGATATGATACTCGTCCTCTTTTAACTTTAGAAGAAAAAGGAAAGTTCTTAAAGCAGTGTATTGATAATGAGTATCTGTTGTTCTTTGAACATGATGCTCACCACGAACTGGCAAGTCTTAAAATGACTGAAAAAGGGATAAGACTTGATGAGACTTTTAGTTTTAACGAAGTTTTTGGATATTAGACATGGAAGAATTACAATCTGAAGCAACCCTTAAAGCAGAGCCGGAACCTTCCTCAAAGATCATTGGATTAACAGGGGGAATAGGTTCAGGAAAAACAACTGTAGCCCGCTTTATTGAAGAATTCGGTTTTCCGGTGTATTATTCGGATGACAGGGCAAAAACGATCGTTAATGACAATGATGAGGTAAGAGCTAAAATTAAAGGACTTTTAGGAGAAGAAGCCTATAATGAAAATGGCTTTTATGATAAAAAATTTGTAGCCGAAAAGGTTTTTAACAATAAAGATCTTCTTCAGAAATTGAATGAAATCATTCATCCTGCCGTTCGAATTGATTTTGAGGAATGGGTAAAGAAGCAAACGAAATACCTGATCTTTAAGGAAACGGCTTTATTGTTTGAGCTGAAACTTCATCAGCAATGCTACAAGTCTGTTTTAGTAACCGCAGAGGATAATATAAGAATAAAAAGGGTAATGGACCGGGATGGTAAAACCTACCGTGAAGTGGAAGCCATAATGGAAAAACAAATGCCCGAAAAGGACAAGATAAAACTGGCAGATTGCGTGATCTACAACAACAGCAATCTCGATGATCTGAAAGAGCAAACCGAAAGGGTAATCTTTGGAATCGAATAAACATAAAAGACCTCTCAAGAATTTTGAGAGGTCTTTTATTATACATGGAAATAAAAATAAGCTCTCAGAAATGAGAGCTTATTCTATTTAAGGTTTGAAATTGTTATTCTTTAATAAATTTCTTTTGAACAGATTTTGCACCGTCTTCAATATCGATAATATATACTCCATTGATGAGCTTAGTTACATTGATCTGGTTATTCAATAGAATACCATTAGCAATGATCTGTCCAGCAGCGTTGTAAATAGTGTACTTCGCTTTCTTGCTGATATTCTTAACATATAATACCGAGCTTACCGGGTTAGGGTA
>JAFAAJ010000082.1 GCA_023426625.1 Bacteroidota bacterium | reverse complement strand
TCAGGTTCTAATCTTACTGAAGAAGATAGAAGCAGAATTGCCAATATCATAACCGGATTTTTCGCAAAATAGATATAAAAACAGGATTAATAATAGAAGGTGTCCGATTTTTTCGGGCACCTTTTTTATTAGCATTAATAATTGACAGAATATCTTTAGGTCTTCGAAATTGAATGTTTTTTTCTTTCCCTCAGTTTTCTTGCATATTTTATATATTTGCTGTCAATTCAATGATGTGAAAAAAAAATATCCCTTCTGGAAAAAACTTATGGATTATGGTATAAGTATTATAGCCATTATCGTACTTCTTCCGGTTTTTATCTTATTAATCCTTATTACCTCTTATGATACAGGTTTTCCCGGTATTTTTATACAGAAGAGGGTAGGAAGAAACGCTGTACTCTTCGATATTTATAAATTCAGGACCATACATCCGAAGACATCCGTGAAATCAGTCATTGGGAATTGGATGAGACATACCAAACTGGACGAACTTCCCCAATTGTTCAATATTCTGAAAGGAGATATGTCTTTAATAGGACCCCGCCCGGATATTCCCGGATACTATGACAAGCTGGAAGGTGATGACCGGTTGGTACTTGAACTGAAGCCGGGTCTCGTAAGTGAAGCCGGAATTAAATACAGCAATGAAGAAGAACTTCTGAAAAAACAGGTAGACCCTTTAAGGTATAATGATGAGGTCCTTTTTCCGGATAAAGTAAAAATGAATCTCGAATATTATCATAATCTTTCGTTTAAAAAAGATTTTTTGATCCTAATAAAGACTTTTTCAATCTTTAGAAAGTAACATTTGCTGGTTTTAGATTCAAAAATGATAATCGAACAGCTACTTTCATCCTAATTAAATGGAAAAATAGGATATAGATTATGTAAAATATAAATATATTTGCAAGGTTTAATTTTTCAATTTGTAATATAATCCTAAAAATGGATAAGAAGTATAGTAAAGACACTGATTTAAAAGAAATAATAACACCATATCTTCATAGATGGAAATACTTTGTAGGATTTGTATTATTAATGCTTATACTGGCAATTTACTTTATAAAATCCACTGCTCCTGTCTATAAAGCTCAAACATCTGTGCTTATAAAGGATGCTAAAAATATGTCTTCTGCTTCAGGAGATTTCGGAATTCTTCAAAGTTTGGGAGGGTTTGGTGGTATGGGGACAAACAGTATAGAAAATGAAATTGGAATTTTTCAATCTAAATCTATTATTGAAGATGTTTTAAAAGATTTCAACTTTCAAACACCGGTATTTTCCAAACAGACCTTTTATAATTTGGAATTATATAAAAATACAAATCCATATGTGATTCATGTTATTCAAGAAAAAAAGGATGCTGATTTACCTAAAAAACCAATTTATATCAGCACTAAGAATAATGAAATAGTTCTTAGTTGTACAGAATGGGAAGATGAGATAAAATCTACATTTGATAAAACCATCAGCTTGCCTTTTGCGGTTATAATGATCAGTAAAAATCCTAATTATGTGGTGTCAAAAGACATAAAAATGGATAATGTCTTCTTTACGTATAATGATTATGAGTCAACTGTAACTCAATATCAGGAAATGCTAGAGGTTGATTTATTAGATAAAGAAGGAACAATTATCAGTATTTCTGCTAATTTTAAGAACAAAGAAAAGGCTAAAGATTTTCTTAACCGTTTAGTCGTACAGTATAATATTTATGCGAGCAAAGACAAGAATATCGAATCTAAAAAGACTAAAGATTTCATTGATAATAGAATTACGCTTATCTCCAAGGAATTAGGTAATGTTGAAAGCCAGAAAGAAGGATTTAAATCAAGTAATAATATTGTAGATCTTGCGACAGAAGCAAGAATTAGTCTTCAACAGAAAGAACAGAGCAAAGCGCAGCTTTTGGAAATTGGTACACAAATTGAGCTTAATAGAATTCTTCAGGGGGCTCTGAATAGAAAAGGGAGCTCGGATGTTCTTCCTTTAAATATCGGATTGGAAAATGAAGCTGCAGCAAAGGTTATTCAGGAATATAATGCGTTGGTACTTCAGAAAAATAAATATTTGGAGAATGCTACTCCAGATCATCCACTGGTAAGGGAAACTACGCAACAGATAGAGCAGATAAAATCTTCATTGGCTCAATCTCTCCAGAAAAATGTGACTTCTCTGGAGTTGGCAAGAAATAAGGTTGAAGATCAGTTGGGTGCTTCACAAAATAATATCGGAAAAATTCCTACTCAGGAAAAACTATTCAGAAATATTGAAAGACAACAGCAGATTAAAGAAAATCTTTATCTTTTGCTTTTACAGAAGAGAGAAGAAGCAGCAATTAGTTTAGAAATTACTGCGGATAAAGCCCGAACAATAGATAAAGCATTTATTTATAAAAAACCGGTTGCGCCAAAGAAAGTTTTAATATTACTGTTTTTCCTGATTTTGGGCTTCTTTATACCGTTCGCGATTATTTATATTAAAGAACTTTTACAAACCAGTATTGTAAAAAGGTCTGATATTACGAAAGCTACTCTGAATCCTATTCTGGCTGAGATTCCAAGACTGAAAAGTAAAGAAAGTTCTCTGATTTCTTTTAATGATATTTCGCCAATGGCAGAAGCATTCAGAATTTTTGCTACCAACTTAAAATTCATGCTAGGTAAGAACGATGATGTACAAACGATTATGGTAACCTCTTCGGTAAAAGGCGAAGGTAAAACATTTGTTTCTGCAAACTTATCTATAGTACTCGCATCCGGGCGTAGTAGAGTTTTGGTAGTAGGGGCCGATGTTAGAAACCCGCAGTTACAGCGTTATAATCCCTCGATGAAATTAGCAAAAGGATTATCAGAGTTTTTGGGAGGTGAAGATCTACCGCTCAATGAAATCATTCATCCTAGTGGATATAATGAAAATTGCGATTTCTTATATTCAGGGGCAATTCCTCCCAATCCTACCGATCTATTAGAAAATGGAAGGTTAGAAGTCTTGTTGCATCAGATAAAAGAGCTTAAAAAATATAAATATATTATTTTAGATACAGCACCATTAATGCTTGTAACAGATTCTTTTATCATTGTAGACAAGTCTGATGTGGTGGTCTATGTTACAAGAGCAAATGTAACCGAAAAGGTATATCTGGAATTTATGAATGAAGCAGTAGCTAATAAAAAATTGCTGAACGTAGGTATAGTTCTAAATGGTGTAGAGGAAGATAATTTCGGATATGGAAATAAATATGGATATGGTTATCATGCTGATAAAAAAAAATGGTGGAAAAGAGGTTAAATGAGTAATAAGAGATTATTAAAAAACGTTACCTCTCTAGGAATTGTTCAGATTGCAAATTATATTTTTCCTTTTGTTACAATTCCTATAGTCTCGAGAATTTTAGGTCCAGATAAAATTGGATTGGTAAATTATGGGGCATCATTTGCACTGTATTTTGTACTTATAGTATCTTATTCCTTTGAACTAACAGGGGTAAGAAGAGCGGTACATTTAGGGAATGATCATGAAAAACTGAATGACTTGTTTTCACGGATTTTTTTTTCACAGCTGTCTCTTTTTTTTATTTCTATATTACTATTTATTCCTTGCTTATTTTTTATACCTTTTCTGCAACAAGACTATTATGTTTCAATTGTTAGTTTTGCTTTTACGTTACAATCCCTGTTTTCACAAAATTGGCTTTTCCAAGCCAAACAGGAATTAAAATTTATTGCAGCATATAATTTTGCTGCTCGATCCTTAATTATGGTAGGAGTCCTTCTATTCATCAGAAAAAAGGAAGACTATCTTTTATATGCCATTATTTTTAATTTAGTTCCGGTTCTTGTATCATTTATTTCATTTATAATAGCATATAAGAAGTTTAATTTAAAATTAAAACTGCCAAAATACAGAGATATTCAAGTCTTAATAAAGGAAGATAAATTAGTTTTTTTTTCTAATATGATTATTTCCCTATACTCCACTACAAATACTGTGATATTGGGTTTTTATCATTCAACCGATGTAGTGGGATATTATACTTCTGCGAATAAAGTTGTTGATATAGCAAGAAATGTTGTAATGCGGCCCTTGGTTCAAGGATTGTTTCCATTCGTGGGTGCAGCATTTGCTAAGGATTGGGATGCAGGTATTGGAAGAATTAAAAAACTTTTACCTTTACTGTTAATTTTAACAGTAGGTATTGTTGTTACATTTTTATTAGCTGGACCTTTCATTATTGATATCTTTTTTGGAAGCAAGTTTAAAGAAAGTGTGATTCTCGTT
>JAFAAJ010000073.1 GCA_023426625.1 Bacteroidota bacterium | reverse complement strand
ATATTATACATCCTTTATAAAATCCTCATACTCATAATAAAACCTTTCAAACCCATCCATTTTTTCCACAAAGAATTCAAAAGTTTCCTGCCATGTATTTTTATTGAAAATAGAAACACCGTTTTTTTCAACCCAGATTTTGCTGATGACCTTGCCGTTTTCCAATGTGAAATATTCCTCTTTCTGAAAATCCCCGATAAAATCTTTTAGAATATCCTCCAAAGACCATATCTTTTCATAATATGCATTTCGGAAGATCTCATCTTTCATTTCTATATCCAATGAAACTTCGGCTTTCTTATTGTCTGCATAAAATTTAAAAGAAAAATCTTTGATTTTTGTGTCGTATAAAATCCATTTCCTTGGAAAAGACTTTCCAAAAGCCGTCCAAAACTCTTTTTTTAATTGCTGTGCTTCCTGTTTGCTGAACATAAAACAAACTTAATGATTTTTTGCAAAAGGGAAATTGTTAAATAAGCAAAATTGCGATCTTACCCTTTCGTAATTTTGCAACATTTAACATTCAAAGTATTTTATTAATTTTGTTGCAATGTTGTCAAAAAAATCTCAATATGCCTTTAAAGCACTTTCATACCTTGTGGAAAAAAGGAATGAAGGACCTATACTGATTTCAGAAATTGCAGAACACAAGAAAATTCCGTTAAAATTTTTGGAGAATATCCTTTTGCAGCTTAAAAAAGCAGACATTCTCGATAGCAAAAAAGGAAAAGGAGGAGGTTATTTTTTCAAAGAAAACCCGGAAAATGTAAAACTGGCCAAGATCATTCGTCTCGTAAACGGACCCATTGCATTGCTGCCATGTGTGAGTTTGAACTTTTACGAAAAATGTGAAGACTGTAATGAAGAACATTGCGGACTTCATGATGTACTGATCGAGGTGAGAGATGCATCACTTAATATTTTAGAGAGAAAAACACTTTTAGATCTGGTCGATTAGCCGGATTTTTATTTTTTAGCCTAAATAATTATTGATCAGTATTTAACTGATTTTTTCATCATTGTGGAAAACTGAGAGGTATAAAAACGCGTTTCAGCCTGGAAAATATTTTACATTTATACCCTAAAAAACAAAACATGAATCTATACATTATTGCGCTTTTCAGATTTCATGAGAATTATCTGATGGAAGCCGTGGAACTTTTCCAGAATCTGGTGAAAGAAACAAGAAAAGAAGAAGGATGTCTTCAATACGACCTTATAGAAGATAAAGACCATAAAGGAACATTTTTCCTGATGGAATTATGGGAAAGTGTAGAACATCATAGCGGTCATTTGGGGAAAGATCATCTGCTGAACTTCCGTAGAGAAGCTTCAAAAATAATGGAAAGCAGTACAGAAGTTTATAAAGGCTTTAAAATATATTAATAACAGAATATAATCTGGAACAAAAGGCAAAAGGCAGTTCCGGGATTCCGAGACTGCCTTTTTATTAGAAAAAATAGAAAGTATTTACGAGTTTACTTTACGATCAGTTTTTTCGTTTCCGTGCTGCCTCCGTAAGTGATTTTGACGATGTAATTTCCGGATGTAAGATGAGAAAGATGGAGTTCTTGCTTATAAAGACCGGTTTGGTTCGTCAGTTCAGCAACATATACCTTTTTACCACTTAGATCATAGATCTCTACATTACCTTTTTGATTGGCTTTTTCCTTAATATCGAAAAGTATGGTCACCTTTTTGTCAGCTGTCGTAGGATTTGGATAAATACCAAAAGAAGCTTTTTTATTCACTTCGGTAATTCCTAAAGTTGAAGTGATATTTTTATACTTGAAGTACATATTTCCTGTGGATGCACCGCCGTTTTGAGTGAAATACATTCTGTAATATTCAGAACCCTGTTTTATGTAGTATACCACATCGGAATGAACCCCTGAAGTAGGTTTCCAGGAATGGCCTATCGCTGTGATATTCCCCGAAAATGAAGTGGAAGAAGGGAGTGAGAACGTTGAAGTTTCCTGACTTTCCGGCTGTACTTTTGCCACCGTAATATTAGGATTCTGAATAACGCCGGACATTCTGTACATCATTGTGTTGTTGTAGTACGTCCAATATCTCGTGAACATCAGATCCCAGTTTGCTTTGGGCGGTTCAAGGTTGGCAACTTTTTCCCCTGTTGTGAAAGAAAAATAGTTGAAGTAAGCATCATCTGAACCGTTGGCTATTGTTTTTGTTTGCGTAGGTTCCCAAGAAGAGCCATTCCATTTAGAATATTTGAATGTATATCCACCATAATAATCTGTGATCATGAACTTGTAGTAAGTATTCGTGTTTAAATATTTCAGGACGAAAATTACCTTTCCTTCAATATGATGATTCCCGGGATTATATTCACCCCATCCGTAAGTTGCCGTTCCCTGTTCAAAAGCACCTTCCTGTAAAGAAGTGGTCTGATCCGGATTGTATAATGGATTTCCCCAGGAAGCTATATTCGCAATATCAATATTGTCCCAGTTGCTGGCAACATTGGACGCCTGATAAACTTCAACATTCTGGGCATCGTTTATTCTTGTTCCAAAGCTCATGCTTGAATTTCTATAAAAAGCAAGATCCCAGGAATCTGCCGGTTGAGACACGATCGAATTGGAACTGAGATCAAAAAATACACGGTTCTGATAATTAGCACCTGTTGTTAGATTAACGGAAGTGTATCCATTAACATCCACTTGAGATAGGACAGTCTGATGAACACCTAAAGCAAGCATAGAAGCAAGAAGTAGTTTAGTTTTCATATTATTTAATTATTTGAAATGTTATTGAAAATGATTTGACAAAACTATTGTATTTTATATTTATTTAGAATAATTAAAAACATGATATTTATCTTGTTTAATGAATTTAAAATTATAAATAAATGAAAATTAGACACTTATTTAATTAAATTTATTTGGAATAATTTAACAAAACTATAAATTTATTTTTATCTATTCTAAATAAAATATATATTTGTCGAAATTTAACTTTTCATGAAGAAGAAAATACTTTCTGTTTTATCATTATCTGCAGTCCTTTGGATGAATGCTCAGGAAAAGGATTCTCTTGATCATAAAAAAATTGAGGAAGTGGTCATCACCGGTCAATACATGCAGCAATCCATCAATAAATCCATTTATAAAGTGGAAGTGATAGATGCGATACAGATCAGGAATATGGCTGTTACTAATGTGGCGGAAGTACTTAATCAAAATCTGAATATACTGATTCAGCCTGATAGAGGTTCAGGAGATTCCAATGCGAATATCATGGGACTGAGTGGAGAATATACCAAAGTCCTGATTGATAATATTCCGGTTGTGAGTGATGAAGGAATGGGGAATCTGGTGGATCTTACCAAGATCAATGTGAACAATATTGAACGTATTGAAGTGGTAAAAGGCGCAATGGGAGTGGAATACGGAAATAATGCAGTAGCCGGAGTGATCAACATTATTACCAAAAAAAATTACGGGAAGAAATTCACGGCAATGGCTTCTGTACAGGAGGAAACCGTAAACAAAGATTATGACTGGAAGAAGAAAGGAAACGGAAGGCATATTCAATCCCTGAATGTGGGATACCGGATTAATGATCATTGGTCTGTTTCGGCAGATATTAATCATAACGACTTCCAGGGATATAAAGGAAGATTTCAGGGTTATAAATATTTCAGTGAAAATAATGACGCTTTGCGTGGCTACGATTGGCAGCCGAAAGATTTGTTAACCACGAATGGAATTATCCGTTATAATAAAAACAAAACCAGTTTTTTCTATAAGGTCAATTTCCTTACGGAGAAAATAAATTACTATAATCCTTTGGTGGAAGAACTTTATCAGGGAGGCGGTAACCGAACCTACATTGCCAATGACAGGGATTACAGCACGACAAGGTGGATCCATCAGTTCAATATTCAGACTAAAATAGGTTCAAGAATCAACTACAACGGAGATTTTTCTTACCAGAAGCAGGAAAGGAAATTTCAGGATTATCTGTATGATGTGCCAAACAGGCAGGTAATAGAAAAAGATGCGGAACAATCTTATTATACATCTGATGTCCTATATTCCAGGGGGATGTTCAGTAATTTTTTAAACAGTGAGAAGATCAATTTCCAAATCGGATATGAGTTGGACAGAACGAAAGGTTTTGCCAGTGCCACGACAGGGTTATTCGGGGGAAATAACTTGGAAAGATCAATGTTTGATTATGCTAATTTTCTCTCAGCAGAATGGAATGTGAATGACTGGCTGTCAATTCGTCCGGGAGTGAGACTGGCTTTAAGCGATGTTTTTGATTCTCAGTACAATTATTCTACAACAGCACGATTCAAAACTTCTGAGAAATCAGATATCCGTTTGGTTTTAGGTTCCGCAAACAGATTTCCGACGTATGATGAACTTTATACTTATATGGTTGATAATAACCATGATATCAGAGGAAATGAAAATCTGAAACCTGAAACAGGATATTCAACAGGGATATTCTGGGATTATAATAAAACATTTTCGGATGGCTGGAAATTAAATCTGAGCTTATCGGGAATGTACCTGGATGTCAAAGACAGAATTGAAAGCGTGATCATCAGCAACAGTCCTTTACGATACACTTATCTTAATATTGATAATTATAAGTCTTTGTTGTTCGGGGGAGGTGTGAATATTAAAAAGGGAGACCTGTCAGTGAATGCAGGAGTTTCAGTAATGGGGATCTCGCAAATTTTGAATACAGGAAACACTTTTTCACCGGATGATTATAATTTTTACACGGAAGCAAATGTAGCGGCAAATTACACTTTACCTTATACGAAAACTTTATTGGCGCTGTATTATAAGTACACAGGGGCACAAAAACGCTACAGACACCAAAGTACTGCACAGGATCCTATGGATCCGGGACAATATGTATTAGGGGAAATAGGAGATTTCAGCAGGATGAATTTTACCGTGAGTCAGCCATTTTTCAAAAATCACCTGGAACTGAGCATGGGAGTTAAGAATCTCTTTAACGTTACGACCATAACCAATACCACTGCGGCCGGAAGTGGGCATAATGCAGCATCTAATCAACAGAACCTTTTCTACGGCAGAAGTTATTTTGCCAGATTGAATTATAACTTTTAAAAAACTTTAAACATGAAGAAAATAATATTCTGTCTTTTCATAGGAACTTTATTTATTTTTCAGTCATGCATCAATGACAATGAAGATCCTGTTGCAGTTGCTCCCACGGATGGAGCGGTTGTAAATCCTGATATGGGAGGGGCAACAGAACCTAATCAGGTTTGGTTTGATCTGGGCACTAACTCAGAAGTTATTACCCAAAGAACAGATTGGGATCTAGCATTCTATTCGGGAAATGCTTTCAAAGTAATGTTGAATTCATCCATTATGATGGCGGCAGGAAAGATTCCTGATGCTGCTCATATTGATGAGGTAACTGAAGCCACTGTTGCCACTTTAAAAGATCAGGTTCAGGTCGCTAATTTTAATCTGGCAAATGTGGCATTTATTGATGATGTGAAGGGAGATTTTCCTGCGGGTTACACAGCTATTGAGGAAATTAAGGCAAATGATGCAGAAAATCCGGTTTATCTGGTAAATATGGGAAATGAGATCTATTCCGGTACAGTAGCAACAGGTTCAGTAGCAACGGGAGGAGACAGCAGAGGATGGATGAAAATTCAGGTAATAAGATCGGGGAATGGCTATAAGATCAAATATGCAAACCTTAATGATACTACTCACAAAGAGCTTATCATTACTAAAAATCCAGCATATAATTTCAATTTTGTAAGCCTGAAAAGTAATAAGGAAGTATCTGTGCAGCCTGAAAAGAAAAAGTGGGACATCTGTTTTACCGTATTCACGAATACCATTACAGGTGCGGGAAGTTATATTTATGCTGATTTTGTGACCATTAATACGATGGGTGGAGCAGGAGCGTATGAAGTAAAAGTAGCTGCGCCGGCTTCCGGAGTGGAAACATATAACCATTTCAAAGCATCGGATATCGATCAGTCTAAATTCATCTACAATGATCAGAGAGTTATCGGGGCTAACTGGAGGAATCCGGTAGGAGCAAATGGTCTTGAAGTATACGGTGACCGTTTTTATGTCATTAAAGATGCGGAAGGATATTACTTTAAATTAAGATTTACAAGACTTACCAATGTCGCAGGAGAAAGAGGAAGACCACAATTCGAGTTTAAACCATTATAAAAATAATCTATAATCAGTATCACAATGAAAAAAATCATTCTTGCAGCTTCTCTGCTTGTTGCAGTATATTCTTGCAAAAAAGAAGAAGGAGTTAAAAACGAAACCACCACGGAATTGGCGGCAGAAACTCCGAAAACCAATCATAAAATTGTCACCCTTAGTGGCGGGATCACGGAGATTGTGAGCGCTTTAGGACATGAAAAAGAGATCGTAGCAACGGACGTTACGAGTACTTATCCTGAAACATTAAAAACTACAGCTAAAGACTTAGGTCACGTAAGATCTATGACGATAGAGCCTGTCATGGCTGTGAACCCAACCCTGATCCTGGCTTCCGAAAAAGATATTAATCCCGATTTATTAGAAAAGATCAAATCTTCAGGGATCAAATCTGAGGTATTCAGGCAGGAATACTCTGTGGAAGGGACAAAAAAACTGATCGAGCAGGTGGCGCAAGCTATTGGTAATACGGATTATCAGAAGTTAAATGATAAAATTGATGCCGATCTGAAACAAATACAGTCTATTGCCAATAAACCGAAAGTACTCTTCATCTACGCAAGAGGAAATATGCTGATGGTGGCAGGCAAAAACACACCGATGGAAAAACTGATCACCCTTGCCGGAGGAGAAAATGCAGTCAGTGATTTTGAAGATTTCAAACCATTAACACCGGAAGCCGTGGTAAAAGCTAATCCCGATGTATTGTTCTTCTTTACAAGCGGATTGCAGGGAGCAGGAGGAAACGAGGGAGCCCTTAAAATGCCGGGTATTTCACAGACCAATGCAGGAAAAAATAAGAGAATTATAGCAATGGACGGAGGACTGGTTTCAGGATTCGGACCAAGATTAGGAGAAGCAGCTTTAGCATTAAACAAATTATTAATTGAAAACACAAAGTAAACTATACTTTTATTTTATTCTAAGTGCCATACTGCTTGTAATCATAGTAGTATGGGCACTTGATACGGGAGTATATGATTTTGGTGGCACTTCTCCTTTTACTGTTCTATGGAAGTTGATAACCGGTGATCCCAATTTATCTTTAAGTGATCAATATGTGATCTGGGAGGTACGTGCAGCGAGAATTGTTATGGCGGTTTTAATCGGCAGTATGCTTGCTGTTTCCGGGACGGGTTTGCAGGGGCTTTTCAAAAATCCTCTAGCAACAGGAGATCTCATCGGGCTTACTTCAGGTGCTACGTTACTGGCGGCTATTGCAATTGTTTTAGGAGGTTATTTCAAAGAATATCTTCCGGAAGCTGTACAGTTTTCACTGGTAAGTATTTCTGCTTTTGTGGGAGCATTTTTATCCATGATGCTGGTTTATAAAATCTCTACCAGTGGAGGAAAGACCAATGTGGTTATGATGCTCTTATCGGGAGTTGCCATCACTGCGATCGGCTTTTCAATTACAGGATTTTTGATCTATATTTCGAAAGATGAGCAATTGAGAGATCTTACTTTCTGGAATTTAGGGAGTTTAGCGGCAGCTACATGGACGAAGAATATCATTCTAGCGGTAGTTCTGATCATTTCCTATACAATCTTACTGCCTCAGGGAAAAGCTCTGAATGCCATGATGCTGGGAGAAAAAGATGCTCAACATTTGGGAATCAATGTGGAAAGATTAAAAAAACAGATCATTCTGATTACGGCGTTAATGATTGGAACTTGTGTGGCATTTTCAGGAACGATCGGGTTTGTGGGATTGATCGTGCCTTATATTTTAAGATTGCTATTCAAATCCAATTATTCTTTCATTCTGCCTCTCTCTGCGGTTTGTGGAAGTATTCTTCTCCTCGTGGCGGATACATTCAGCAGAAGTATTGCAGAACCTTCGGAACTTCCGATCGGAATTCTTACCGCATTAATGGGTGGACCGATTTTCATCGCTATTTTGCTTAAACACAAAAAATCATTGTAATGATAAAGGCACATCACATCAATTATAAACACAAGGAATTCCATATCCTGGATGGAGTGGATGTTTCCTTGGAGTATGGTGACTTTCTGGCAATTGTAGGACCTAACGGAGCCGGGAAATCCAGTCTATTGAGTGTTTTAGCCAATGAAGTGAATCCCGGAAAGCAAACAATTTTGTTTAAAAATAAACCGATTAATGACTGGAAAGTAAAAGAATTATCCAGACATAAGGCTAAATTTTCCCAGCATAACAGCAATGATATTCCGCTTGAAGTAAAAGATGTCGTAATGATGGGAAGGTATCCCTACTTCGAAGCACAACCCGGAAGAGAAGACCTCGAAGCGATGAATAAGATGATGTATGAAACCGATGTTTTCCATTTGAAAGACAGGGAATACAACACTTTGTCGGGGGGAGAAAAGCAAAGGGTTCATCTTTCGCGGGTAATGGCTCAACTACAAAATGACATTGCGCATAAACTGGTTTTCCTTGACGAACCTTTGAACAATCTGGATGTCAAGCATCAGTATAAAGCATTGGAGATTATTAAAAACTTCACCCGGAAAGCCAATTCTGCCATTGTTGTATTGCACGACCTTAATCTGGCGGCTCAGTTTGCGGATAAAGTTCTCCTGATGAAATCCGGGAAAGTCTCGGCTTACGGAACTCCTAAAGAAGTTTTTACAGCTGAAAATATAAGTAAAGCTTATGGTTTTCCATGTACGATATGTCCACATCCAATCAATAATAACCCAATGATCATTTTCGGATAAGTATGGAAAAAGATGAATTGAAAAACCTTGCACAGCATTTGGCGAATCCGCAGGGAGAAAAAGGAATTGAAATCGGTGAGATGATGAATGCTACCAATATAAGTATGACTCTGGAAAGTATTCAGCATCTCCTGATAGAAGACAATGAGCATATTCTCGAAATCGGACATGGAAATGCAGATCATCTGAAGCACCTTTTTGAAAAAGCTAAAAATATAAGATACACGGGAATTGATATTTCGGAGACGATGCATGATGAAGCCAAAAGATTGAATCCGGAATTTCAGGATCAGGCGGATTTTGTCTTGTATGAAGGAAAGAAACTACCCTTCAAAGATAAAAGCTTTGATAAAATATTTACAGTGAATACCGTCTATTTCTGGGAAGAACCGATAGCATTTTTAAACGAGATCTACAGAGTTCTTAAAGATAACGGGACATTTGTGCTCACTTTCGGGCAAAAAAAATTCATGGAAAAATTACCGTTCACGGAATTTGATTTCAGATTGTACAGCAACAGCGAAATGGAATACATGATTTCCAAAAGCCATTTCACCAAAATGAAAATATCCGAAAAAGAAGAAGAAATTAAAAGCAAAACAGATCATAAAACGATCACAAGAATTTATACAGTTTTAACCATAAAAAAATAATATATGAACACATTAATCAACGATTTAAAAGAAAAATGGGAAGCCCTGAAAGCTGAAACTCCACATATAAGAATAAGAAATGCAGCCATGCAGTTAGGCGTAAGTGAAGCAGAATTATTAATCACCAATATCGGGGAAGGAGTTACGATTCTGAGGCCGGAATTTGCTAACATCCTTTCGGAAGTAAAACAATTGGGGAAAGTAATGGCACTTACCCGTAATGACGAATGTGTGCATGAAAGAAAAGGAATTTATCTGAATGGTGATTTCAGCAGTTCTCATGCGCAGCTTTTCGTGGGAGAAGATATCGATCTCAGAATTTTCCTGAATTCATGGAAATTTGCTTTTGCAGTAGTGGAAGGAGATAAAAAAAGCATTCAGTTTTTCGGACGAGACGGTTTGGCACTTCACAAGATCTTTTTAACAAAAGACAGCCATGAAGAGGCTTTTGATGTTCTTGTAGAAAAATACAAAGCAGAAGATCAGGATCAGATATTCACATTTGAAGCCATTGCTCCGAAACCAGCTGAAAAACCTGACTCCGAAATAGATGTGGAAGCATTTCAAAAAGAATGGAAGGCATTGAAAGATACCCATAATTTCTTTACAATGACCAGGAAGTACGGAGTAAGCAGAACACAGGCATTAAGATTAGCTCCGGAAGGATTTGCCGTGAAGATCGATAATTCGAAAGTGGTGAATGTGCTGGAAGACGCTTCAGAAAAAAATATTCCGATCATGGTATTTGTAGGGAACAGAGGAATTATACAGATCCACACAGGAAATGTGAAGAAAACCCTTTGGCATCAGCAATGGTTCAATGTAATGGATCCCGATTTCAATCTGCACGTTGATGTAACCAGGATAGATCAGGTGTGGATCGTTAAAAAACCTACTGAAGACGGAGAAGTGACTGCTATTGAAGTATTTAATAAACAAGGAGACTTTATCGTTCAGTTCTTTGGGAAAAGAAAGCCCGGAATTCCAGAGCTCCAGGAATGGAAAGACCTGGTTGCGGATCTTGAGAAATAAATAGTTAGATGATTTGATGGAGGCCGTTTTGTTTTACATACAAAGCGGTCTTTTGCTTGATCCCTTTGTGGTTAAAGATTTTTAATAGTATTTTTATAAAATGATAAAGATAAAAATGAAGAATATTTTCATAGCGATATTTTTGGCAGGCTTATGTTCATTACAAGGTCAGAGTTTCAAGGCATATCAGTTTTATGATCAAAAAGGGAAAGAACTTAAAACCGATAAACTCATTAAAGAACTGGCGGAATATGATATTGTTTTCTTTGGGGAAAACCATAACAGTTCCATCAATCACTGGCTTCAGCTGAAAGTGACAGAGGCTTTGTACGAAAAGAAAAACGGACAGATCATTCTGGGAGCGGAGATGTTTGAAAGAGATAACCAATCGCAACTGGATCAGTATCTCAATGGAAAAATTGATGCTAAAACCCTGAAAGATTCAGCCCGTTTGTGGAATAATTACATGACAGATTACAAACCTTTGGTGGATTTTGCTAAAGCTAAAAAACTGAATTTCATTGCCACCAATATTCCGAGAAGATATGCTTCGCAGACGGCAAAAGAAGGGCTTGAATCTTTAAATAAATTAAGCGAAAAAGAGAAAAACTATATAGCTCAGCTTCCGATCAGAGTAAGTCTGGAAACACCGGGTTATCAGGAAATGAAAGCTATGATGGGAGATCATGCGGAAGGAACGAAAGTGATGAATTTTATCTCAGCACAGGCAACAAAGGATGCAACTATGGCAGAATCTATTTTGAAAAGTCTTGAAGCCGGTAAAACCTTCATTCATTACAATGGAAACTATCACAGTAAAGAGTTTGGTGGAATTTATTGGTATATCAAACAAAAAAATCCCAATCTGAAAATGGCGGTAATCTCTGTTTTTGAAACAGAAGATCCTCAATTGAAAATTCCGAAAAAAGACTATGTTCCTACCCAGTTCAACCTGGTGATCCCTTCGGATATGACCAAAACGTATTGATTTTTGCAGAATTTCAGAGTACAAACAAAATTATAACGGGCTAAAGCCTGTTTTTTTAATCCAACAATATAATCTGATGTCTATCTTTGTGTCACAAAAATTAATCATGAAAAAAATCACTTATCTGTTCCTGTTTCTTATGGGGCTTTTCCAGGCGCAGAAGCTTTCTCAGGGCGAACTTTCAATTATCAGTCAGGGAGATGTTAATACGGCTTTACCGATTTATCAGACCACAAATCCACATCAGCATGAAACATTATTGAATCTTTCAGCAGACATAGATCCTACAGATCCCAATACGGCAATATTGGTGAACAGAATGAAGCTTTCCCTGCTTTCAACGGATGGAGGAGTAGGTATTGCAGCACCACAGGTCGGGGTCAACAGAAAGGTGATCTGGGTTCAGCGTTTTGATAAAAAAGGAGAACCATTGGAGTATTTTATCAACCCCGTTATTGTCTGGAGATCGGAAATACGGAATCTGGGACCGGAAGGTGATCTTTCCATTCCTGATTTCAGGGATCAGTTTTACAGAAGCAAGGTCATTCAGCTGGAATATGTGGATCTGAAAGGACAGAAGTATTCCGAAATCGTGGAAGGATTTACCGCAGTGATCTTTCAGCATGAGATTGACCATTTGTTCGGTATTTTGATTTCGGATAAAAAAGAAAAGGAGAAAAATGATGTTTATTTGAAAGTGGATGCTTTTAAGAAAACCGGTTCTTCAAGCCGATAAAAAAATTGTCATTCCTTAAGAGTAAGAATCTTTCAGGAATGACAGCTAATATTTATTATTTATTGACCAATTCAGCTCCAAAAACGTCTACGAAATGTTTTCTGATGCTGGCTTTTATATTGTCCATTTCTTCGGGAGTCAGTTCTCGTTCAAGCTCTCTTTGTAAGGAGGTAACCTGTTTGTCTTTGATACCGCAAGGAATAATGTATTCAAAATACCTCATATCCGTGTTTACATTCAGGGCAAAACCGTGTAAAGTCACCCAACGGGAAGCTTTCACTCCCATTGCACAGATCTTTCTGGCATACGGTTTTCCAACATCCAGCCAAACTCCTGTCTCTCCCTGTGAACGTTCACCCTTAAGTCCGTAATCTCCAATCGTTCGGATGATGACCTCTTCCAGATTTCTCATATATAAATGAATGTCCGTGAAGAAATTTTCAAGGTCCAGAACCGGATAACCCACTATTTGTCCGTATCCGTGATAAGTAATATCTCCACCGCGATTGGTTTTCACGAAGGTGGCTTCTATTTCCTTCAGCTTGTCCATTCCGGCCAGCATATTTTCTTCATGTCCGCTTTTTCCCAATGTATATACATGAGGATGCTCTACAAAAAGCAGGTGATTGGGAGTGATGATCTGTTGTTCCGAAGGCAGATCGCGGTTTTTTATTTTGGTATCAATAATATCCTTCATCAGTTTTTCCTGATAATCCCAAGCGGATTGATATTCTTTAATACCCAGGTCTTCAAATTCTACTACTTTATTTTGATTTATATTCATACGATGTATTGATGTACAAATTTAGTGAATTTTACGCTTTTACGGAATTGAGAAAATCTATAGCAATATTCCTATAGTCTTAATAAAACAACCTGAGTTCGGGATAAGGGATATTTTAAATAATTAATTTCAAAATAAAAATTATTTATCGCAAAGAGAAACAAAGAAATGTTTAATTTTTGAAACGCTTTCTGAGTTAAACAATGCCACCTCGTTTATCAAAGTAATACAAGAATTTTGTATTACTTTGATAAGTTTCACGCCTTTGTATATCTTAAATTTTTAAAAACCATGTGATTAATACTTTTGTTTAGCTTTG
>JAFAAJ010000290.1 GCA_023426625.1 Bacteroidota bacterium | reverse complement strand
AAATGACTGTTGTAATAATCTCCTACAGATTTAAGAGGAAAAATATTTTTCACCATCAGTTTACATGGTCCGCACCATGAAGCATAGGCATCAATAAATATAAGTTTGTTTTCTTTCTTGGCTTTAGCTACCAGAGTAGCGAAGTTACTGTCCTCAAATTTTATTCCCTGAGCAAAAGCAATAGCTCCTAGGAATAAAGAGGATAAAAGTGCTATTTTTTTCATAAATACTTTTTAAGGCTACAAATGTAATAATTGCGTTAACAAATAAGTTGCTGTTTTATGAAAATAGTTACGTTAACTTATTTTTTAACATATATTAAAGAAAAATCCGCAGGAAAACTGCGGATGTGTTGTGTTTTATTTTGATTTTACACTGTCAACTTTCATGATTACCGTGTCGGGTGGTGTTGCCGGAGCCTGTTCAGAATTGGCAACAGCAGAATCACCCATGAGATTACGGAGGGAATCCTTGTTATGATCCTCTTTAAATTCCTCTCTTTTTTCTTTATTCTGAGCGCAGCTTCCTAAAAAAAGTAACCCTAAAACGGCTCCTATCCATATTTTTTTCATAATTAATCTTTTATTATTTGTTATTAATCAAATATAATAAATGTTTTGTGAATGATCAGCAGTATATTGAAGCTTTCACATAAAAAATCCGCAGAACTTTCATCTGCGGATTTTCCATTTTTACAATTAAACATTGTACTTATTTAACAGGAGTTGTAGCTGTTGAATCTATATCAATCTTGATACTGTCAGGATTGGTCATCCGTGTAGAAGTGGTATCAGTCGTCATAGGTGCTACATAAGCTGTAGAATCTATTGCGGTCGAGTCACTGCTTGCGGTTGACATAGAAGATTCTTTACTTCCACAACTTACTGTCAATATTCCTAGTCCGAAGACTATGAACAATAACTTTTTCATATGGTATATTTTGATGATTGGTGTACGTAACAAACTTCAAGAATTATTCCGAATACGTCTATAAGATGTATAAAAAAGAATAATAAAAACTAAAATTTGTTAAAGACCATCACTTACAGTGAAGAAGAAAAGAAAAGAGGCTGTCTCAAAAGTACCCCCTCTCTCGGACTCCTGTCTGACAACTTTTGTCATTTAGGAGATTCTCAGAGCATTAATTTACCTTTTGAGACAGCCTCCATATTACCAATTACTCGTTATTAATTACATATTATAATTATCCCAGGTATGGATATTTATAATCTTTAGGAGAAACAAAAGTTTCCTTCACGCTTCTCACAGATACCCATCTCAGAAGATTCATTTTAGAACCAGCTTTATCATTGGTTCCTGAAGCTCTTCCTCCTCCGAAAGGTTGTTGTCCCACAACGGCACCGGTAGGTTTATCATTGATGTAGAAGTTTCCTGAAGAATTTTCCAATGCTTTATATGCTTCATTGATGGCATAACGGTCTTGTGAGAAAACAGAACCCGTTAAAGAATATGGAGAAGAAGAATCTACCAATTTCAGAGTCTCTTTCCAGTCTGTATCTTCATAGACGTAAACAGATAAGATAGGTCCGAAGATCTCTTCTACCATACTTTCATACTGAGGATCCGTAGTTTCGATAACAGTTGGGTGTACAAACCATCCTTTAGAATCATCACATTTACCTCCGATTACTACTTCAGCATTGCTGGAAGCCGTTGCTCTTTCAATATATCCTTTGCACTTTTCAAAAGAATTCTTGTCAATTACAGCATTCACGAAGTTTGAAGGATCTTCCGGAGAACCGATTTTAATTGAATTGATCTGAGTTTCCATTACCTTCTTCACATCTGCCCAAAGAGATCTTGGAATATAAGCTCTTGAAGCAGCAGAACATTTTTGTCCCTGATATTCGAAAGCGCCTCTTACCAAAGCAGTAGCCACAGCTTCTACATTAGCAGAAGGATGAGCGATAACGAAGTCTTTTCCTCCCGTTTCTCCTACAATTCTTGGGTAAGTTCTGTAATTATGGATATTGTCACCAATCATTTTCCACATTCCCTGGAATACTTTTGTAGAACCTGTAAAATGTAGTCCTGCAAAATCAGGATGTGCTAAAACTTTTTCAGCTGTTTCTTTTCCATCTGTAAAGATCATATTGATAACTCCTGCAGGAAGACCCGCCTCAGTTAAAACATCCATGATCACTTTAGCAGAGTAAATTTGTTTGTCAGAAGGCTTCCAAACCACTACGTTTCCAAGCATTGCCATACACGTAGGCAGGTTTCCTGAAATTGCCGTAAAGTTGAACGGAGTTACTGCGAAACAGAATCCTTCCAATGGTCTGTACTCTACACGGTTCCAGATTCCTTTGTCGGAAACAGGCTGTTCAGCATACATTTCTGTCATGAACTCTACATTGAATCTTAAGAAATCGATGAATTCACATGCAGAATCTATTTCAGCCTGATGAACGTTTTTAGACTGACCGATCATGGTAGCTGCGTTGATGACGTCTCTGTAAGGCCCTGCTAAAAGATCAGCAGCTTTTAAGAAAATAGCGGAACGCTGTTCCCAGCCAAGCTCGTTCCATTCTTTTTTTGCAGCCAATGCTGCGTTGATGGCATCATCCACATGCTGCATCGTACCTTTATGGTAAAACCCGAAATCATGTGCATGATCCTGAGGAGACTGAAGCTGAACCTTGTCATCCGTTCTTACTTCTTTTCCGTTGATCACCATCGGGATCTCTATTTTTTCAGCCCACATTTTTTTGTAGGTGCTGATAAGGCTTTTAACTTCCGGAGAACCTGGCTCATAAGAATTTACAGGCTCATTTACTGCAAATGGTACTTGCGAAATTGCTTTTGACATATTATTACGTTGTATTGTTTTTTAATTTGCTAATGTTACAAATTTACAACATTTATTTGATGTCGATGAGCAATTTTGATTGCCAAGTGATAGTGAGTTTATAAATCAGATAAGAAATCGACTATGAAATAAATTGACATTCGTTTAGTGACAATAATAGCTTTACATCTTTTCATTTTCTAATATTTTGAGTACCAGCTTTTCTTCATGCGTAAGACCCGCTTTATCATCATTGGCTTCAATAACTTCCAGTTCATCCAGATATTTCTTAATGGTATTATTTTCGTAGAGGTTGATCACCAGAGGATGAACGTAATACTTTTTACAGACCGCAACAGTATTGCCGAGATGGGAAGCCACAATATCCAGAGCTTCCTTTACCTTTTTTTTGTATTCTGCATTGCTTTCGGCATAACCTATTTCTTTAAACGCAATTAATGCGCTTACCGTTCCGGACCATGTTCTGAAATCTTTAGCAGTAAAATCTTCTCCGCTGATCTCTTTGATATAATCATTTACCATTCCTGAATCTACGGAATGCCGGTTTCCTTCTTCATCATAATACTGGAAAAGTTCTTTGCCGGGAATATCCTTGCACTTCTGAACCAGCCTGGAAAGTCTTTTACTTCTGAGATCAATATTATGCATAACGCCTTTCTTACCTTTAAAACAAAAGCTGATTTTCTGTCCGCTGATTTTTACATGTTTATCTTTTAAGGTGGTCAGTCCGAAAGATCCGTACAGTTTTTCATACGCATTATTCCCGATTCGGATATTCGTACGCTGCATAAGACTGACAATAAGGGCGAGTATTTTTCTCTTTTCATAATTCCGTAAAGCGAGGTCTCTCTCAATCTGAAGACGCATTTTAGGCAATGCGTACCCAAACTGAAGCATCCTGTAAAATTTGGTATGATTTCTTAAAGCACTCCACAAAGGATGATAACGGTATTGCTTTCTTCTTTTTACATCAAATCCCGTCGCCTGAAGATGTCCGTTTTCCAAGGCACAGATCCATACATTTTCCCATGCCGGAGGAATGACCAGTTTATTGATCCTTGAGATCTCCTCCTTATCCGTGATTTTTTCCCCGTCTTTATAATAAGAAAATTTTTTTCCGGTCTTTTTTCTGGTAATTCCGGAAGTTTCCGCATCGCTCGTGTATATAAGATGCACAGCCTTTGCAGAAGCTTCCGGATCCTTCATGATTTTAATTATCCTTGAAGGCTTTAGGCGGGAAATGATTTCCAGTTCCGTATTCTTCTCCATACAATATGGTTAAGAGTTTCTACCCTTCGAAAAGATTAGGAAAATGACAACTACAACGGCACAGACCAGAAGTATTCCCCACCACATTCCTGCCTCAAAGATTGTTTCTACTGCCTCACAGCTAGTCAGTAATAATAAACTGAATATCGATATACTGAATAAACTTAATTTTTTCATGAGATATGTATTTAGTGATTGGTTTTAAACTTTGATGACAAGGGTCTATAAAAGCAGTAAAATGAAAATATTTTTGTATGCCTGCTTTTTTATATAATAGGATATAGCAATAATCTTTCCAAAATATTATATTTTTAATAATAATCGATGTTTTTATATGATTTAAAGCCATATGTTTTCTGTTGAATCTTGAAAATTCAGCATTTGTGAAATCATTGAGATTTGAATTTCAATTTTTTGTAACTTCGGTTTTTAAAAATTTAATAATGACTTCAAAGGAAAAAATAGCTGCACTTCGCGAAGAAATGCTTAAAAATAATGTTGATGCCTTTATAGTATATTCTGCAGATCCGCACATGAGTGAGTATCTTCCTGAAGAATGGCAGGAGAGAGCATGGTTGTCAGGATTTCTGGGTTCTGCGGGTTTTGTGGTGGTTACAAAAGATAAAGCAGGACTTTGGACGGATGGCAGATATTTTACCCAGGCTGTTGCAGAATTGGAAGGTTCAGGAATCGATCTTTTCAAAGAAGGAATTGAAGGAACGCCTAACTATATAGACTGGATCATTTCAGAAATTCCTGCGGGAGGAAAAGTTGCGGTAAATGCTTTAGCGACTTCCCATGCTAACTGGGAACAGCTTTCCCATAAATTAAATTCAAAAAATATCATATTGGTTGATCTTCCCCTTCTGAAAGAAATTTGGAAAGATAGAGGAACACCTTCAAAGAATCCGATCTTTGTACACCCTGTAGAAAGAGCCGGAAAATCTGTGTCCGATAAAATTGCTGCGATCCGCCAGAAAATGGAAGAACAGGAAGCCACTGTTCATATTATTTCCAGTCTGGATGATGTAGCCTGGACATTGAATCTTCGAGGAAGCGATGTAGAAAGTAATCCTGTATTTTTAGGATATATTATCATTACTAAAAATGATGCGATCCTTTTCACCGGTCTTGAAAAACTGGAAGTGGAGTCTAGAAAACAGATGGATGATTCCTTAGTGAAAATGATGCCTTATGAAGAATTTTTCAACCATTTAAAGACATTCAGCAATGAGAAGATATTGGTTTCTCCAAACAGCAATCAGGCCATTTTTGAAACATTAAAAGAAAATAACCAGTTTATCAAAGCAGCCGTTCCGGGAAATCTGATGAAAGCTCAGAAAAATGAAACCGAATTGGAAGGATTCAGAAAAGTAATGGTGAGAGACGGTGTTGCTATGGTGAAATTCCTGTATTGGTTAACACACAATGCCGGGAAAGAAGCCTTGAACGAGTTTTCTATCGGTGAAAAACTGAGAAGTTTCCGTGCAGCAGGAGAAAATTTTGTGGGAGAAAGCTTCAACAGTATCGTTGGATATAAGGAAAACGGAGCAGTAATTCATTATTCAGCGAAGAAAGAAGGAAGTAAAGAAGTGACCAATGACGGTAGTATCTTGGTGGATTCCGGAGGACAATATCTTGAAGGAACTACCGATATTACAAGAACGTTTGCTTTGGGAGCGGTTTCGGATGAATTCAAGAGGAACTCTACATTAGTGTTACAGGGGATGATCCGTTTATCTATGGTGAAATTCCCGAAAGGAACACGTGGAGTTCAGCTGGATGCCATTGCACGGCTTCCTTTATGGATGAATGGTAAAGATTATAACCACGGAACAGGACATGGAGTAGGAAGCTTTATGAATGTTCACGAAGGACCTCAGAATATCAGAAAAGACATGAATCCGCAGGAATTGCTTCCTGGGATGGTTTGTTCCAATGAGCCGGGATATTATGTGGAAGGAGAATATGGGATCCGTCATGAAAACCTGATTGCTGTAAAAGAATCGGAAAAAACATCATTCGGGACGTTCTATGAATTTGAAACCCTGACTTTCTGCCCGTTCTTTAAGGATACCATTGTAAAAGAAATCCTTTCCGAAGAAGAAATAGCGTGGTTGAATAGCTATCATAAAACCTGCGAAGAAAAAATCGGACCTTATCTTGAAGGAGACATTAAAGAATGGTTCCTGCAGCTGGTAAGTCCGCTTTAATAAAGAAAATTGAATATTTCGTTTTAATTGTTAGTATAAACATTGGAAGCCTTGTGAAATTTCTTACAGGGCTTTTTTGTATCATACAACCGTATTTTTACGGATAAAAATTTAGGGATTCCCCTGAAAGCTTCGAACGATGAAGCCTCTATCTTTGTCATAGAAAATTAAGGCATCATTTTTCATATCTTCATATATACTTAGTAAATTCAAAAGCGAGAAGATCATCCCATTCCGGGATGATTTTTTTATTCCTTTGATGCTCAATTATTTTAATCTCTCCAACTTCTAAGAAAACATATAAGTATATATCGCCTTTCAAAAGCTAAGTGAAACGCCCTTGTCTATCTTAATCTTACGCAAAAGCAATAAATCTTGTTTATCCATGCGTCAAAACCAACATTAAGTTTAAAATTCTCATTCTTGTCTTTCAAAAAAGTAAGTGAAACGCCATTGTCTATCGTAATACCCACTTAAAAGCAATAAATCTTTGTTTATCCATGCGTTTAAAATAAAGTAAATTAAGATTAATTAACGGAAATTATAAAGGGAAATATATTTTGAGTAATTGTGTATTATGCATATTATCACGTTTTTAGAAATTTATATTCTCTCATTGGTGAATAAAAATATTTAGTAAACTTGTAGATTATAAATGCTTATGAAAAAAATACTTTTATTACTCATACTGCTTTGGTCAGGATGTTACTTTTCCCAACAGATCCATGTAAAATACATTAAAGTCCTGTCACCCTTTACAACAACACATGAGGACCTTTATATAAAGAACAATCAGGTATTGTCGGTTCAGGATTCCATTGTCATTCAAAATAAACTAACCGGCGATTGGACAATATCTGTCAATCTGGATAATGGAAGAAAACCTTCAAAAGAATATTTTGTTTCTGATTTAAGTCAAGAGCCTGAAAGAAACTTCTTTTTTACATCTTCAATTGATGGAAGAGGCTTTTTTATTTATGATAAAGTTCCGGAGATAAAATGGACGATTGAAAAAAAACAAACCAGGAAAATAGCCGGCTACGAGTGCTACAAAGCAACAGACGTTTTTAGAGGAACAAATATTACAGCATATTATACGGAAAAACTGCCATATTCTGCGGGACCTTTTAAATTTTACGGACTTCCGGGATTAATTCTGGAAATAAGACCCGATAATATGGATCATGACATCTGGAAAGCGGAGTCAGTAGATATAGACGATCAAACCAGGATCACTTATAAACCACAGTTTTTGAATAAAGATAAAATAAGCCTGAAAGAATATATTGCGGCTAAGGAAGAACGGATGAATAAAATTTTCGCTAAAGTCACAAACAGTCTTCCTTCAAATATGAAAACCAATGTAAAGAATAATCAGAGATTTACTGTTGAACAGAAATATGAATGGGAACAGTAGACGAAATTCAATAACAGATAAACACCTGATTTCGGGTGTTTTTTTATGAACAGATATTCAGAATGAACTTCATTATAGTTGACAATCACACCTACAGACAATAAAAAATTACCATGAAAAAACTTACCTTTGCACTATGAATAACGATACCATTTGTGCACTGGCTACAGCCAATGGAGTAGGAGCTCTGGGAATCATCAGAGTTTCCGGAAATGACGCTTTACCCATAGTTCAGAAAAGTTTTCCGGGCAAACAACTGGAAAAACAAAAGTCGCATACCATTCATTACGGATATTTTATGGATGGCGATGAAGCGATCGATGAAGTTATGCTGTCTATTTTTCTGGCTCCGAAAAGTTTCACCACAGAAAATTCGGTGGAGATTGCTTTTCACGGGTCACCGCACATTGGAAAACGTATTCTTGAAACCCTCATCAAAAACGGGGCGAGAATGGCAAAAGCCGGAGAGTTTACCCTTCGTGCGTTTATCAATGGAAGGATCGATCTTTCCCAGGCAGAAGCTATTGCCGATGTTATTGCCTCCGAAAATGAAGCGTCCCGAAAAGTTGCCATCAATCAGCTTAAAGGAGGAATTACTAATGAAATTTCGTTATTAAGAACCGACCTTCTGAATTTTGTTTCCCTCATCGAGCTGGAACTTGATTTCGCTGAAGAAGATGTGGAATTTGCGGACAGAACAGCTTTGACTCAGTTGCTGAACAAAATCGAATTAAAACTGAATTCACTGATAGAAAGTTTCCAGTACGGAAATGCCATTAAGAATGGAACTGCCGTTGCCATTATCGGAAAACCGAATGCGGGAAAATCCACGTTGCTCAATGCCTTGCTTAAAGAAGAAAGAGCCATTGTCAGCAATATTGCGGGAACTACGAGAGATACCATTGAAGAAGTTTTGCATATCAAAGGACATGCATTCCGGCTGATCGATACGGCCGGATTGCGTGAAACGGCAGATGAGATCGAAGCGATCGGTGTGAAAAAAGCTAAGGAAAAAGTGGAAAATGCCAATATCCTCGTCTATCTTGCTGATGCCGGAACCGAAGATTTCTCTGAAGATATTGAGATGATCCAATCGCTGTTAAGAGATGATCTGAAACTGATCATTTGCGCTACCAAGATCGATGAAGTTTCACCGGATCAATATGAAAAGGTAGAAGACCTCTTCAGAAAAGCCATCACCTCTGATTTTGATTTCATCAGGATCTCCGCAGTTGAGAACCAGAATATTCAGGATCTTAAAAACGAACTTTCTTCCTATGTGGAGCAGTTAAAATCCGAGGAAAACAATGTGGTGATCACCAACCAGCGTCACTTTGAAGCCCTACAGAAATCTTTGGATGCCGTACATAAAGTAAAAGAAGCCATCACTTTCCAGATCTCCACAGAACTGTTGGCGTACGAACTTCGTAATGCATTGGAACACTTAGGAGAAATATCAGGTGAAGTAACCAACGATGAAGTATTGGGGAATATTTTCTCTAAGTTTTGTATCGGAAAGTAACCACTACAAAATAAACCATCAAAAAACCTGTATTTATACATTGTAAAGCCTTATTTATAGGGCTTTTTTCTTTTTTACAAATATACGTTTGTTTTGCGTTATTTTGTCATAATCGGTACAAATTTGTATCTTTGTTGTACCTCACACGGATTTTTTAAGAAAATTCGATTTTTATGTTTTTGATTGCACTTAATTACATCTAATTGCACTTAAATACATTTAATGATACAAAATAAGGCGAAATGAGTAGCAACATAAAATTAGACCGTATTTGTCAGCATTGTAGCAAGGATTTTATTGCTAAAACTACCGTTACCCGATACTGTTCGGACGATTGCGCCAAAAAAGCCTACAAAGCCCGTAAGAGAGCGGAAAAGATTGGCATTTCTGTGGCAGAAATTCAACAAATTAGACAAAAGCCAATAGAGGACTTAAAAGCGAGAGAGTTTTTAACCGTTAAGAATGTTGCACAGTTATTAAATTGTTCCGTCCGTTCGGTTTATTGTTATATCGAAAGCGGAAAAATTAATGCTACTAATATTGGAGAAAGATTGACAAGAATAAGGCGTTCCGAAATTGATAAATTATTTGAATCAAAGGAAAAAGTAAAACCAACTCAATTGAAACCGCTGGAGATAGCAGAATGTTACACTATTTCGGAAGTGCAGGAAAAATTTAAAGTTTCTCAATCTGCATTACAAAAGATTTTAAAAAGAAACAATGTACAGAAAATGCAGAAAGGCAAATTTGTCTATGTTCCTAAAGTGATAATAAACGATATTTTTAAGTAAATTTGATTAGCATAAAAGACAATGACCGTAAAAGTAACATTAAGAGATAAGCCCATTTCAAAAGGGCGTAAAAGTCTGTATTTGGATTTTTACCCACCAATTCCGCACCCAAAAACAGGCAAACCCACTCGCAGGGAATTTTTAGGGCTTTATACTTTTGAGAAACCTAAAACCTCCACAGATAAACAGCATAATTCTGAAACGCAGAAAATTGCGGAAAGCATACGCCAAAAGAGGGAAAACCTTTTGAACAAGCCCGAAATTTATAGTGAATACGAAAAGCAACAACTCAAAATAAAGGAACAAGGAGAAATAAATTTTGTTGAATACTTCCAAAAGTTAGCCAATAAAAGAAAGGCAAGTAATTATGATAATTGGATTTCTGCACTTCATTACCTCGAAGCGTTTACCAATGGAAATTTAAAATTTGCCGACCTCAACGAAATGTTTTTGGAAGATTTCAAAGATTATTTGCTATCTACCAAAAGCAAAAAGAGCGACAAAACAACCCTTTCCCAAAATTCCGCAGTTTCCTATTTTAATAAAGTGAAGGCAACGCTAAAACAAGCGTATAAAGATGGTATTCTGCAAACTGACCTCAACGCTAAAGTAAGCCCAATAAAGCCCGAAGAAACTCGCAGGGAATACCTTACCATTGAAGAACTGAATACACTCGCAAAAACGCCTTTTAGCAATGAATTATTGAAACGAGCCGTTTTGTTTTCTGCATTAACAGGGTTGAGGTTCTCAGATATTCAAAAAATGCGGTGGAGCGAAATGGAATTTATTGCGGGGCAAGGCTATTTTATTAATTATAGCCAAAAGAAAACCAAAGGCGTTGAGGTTTATCCGATTTCTGAACAGGCTTACAGTTTTACAAAAGGTAGCGAGAATCCAAAAAATATGGAGCAGGATAAAAACGTTTTTGAGAATTTGCCCTATTCTGCATATCACAATAAGCAATTAGCGAAATGGATTTTAGATGCTGGAATTATGAAGAAAATATCATTTCACAGCTTTAGGCACACGTTCGCAACCTTACAGCTTTTTAATGGTACAGATATTTACACCGTTTCAAAAATGTTAGGGCATAAAGACCTTAAAACAACGCAGATTTATGCGAAAATAGTAGATGAAGCCAAAAGGGAAGCATCGAATAAAATAAAATTGGATTTGTAGAAATGGAAAAAAAATTCAGTTATAACTTTTCAGATCTAAGTTTCTTAGAAAGGTTTAAGGATACAGGACTTAAATTTAAAATTGCAAATGATATTTCTGTAATTGAGGATTTTATTGATCAGGACTTAAAACATGAAAAATTGTTACAAGCAAATAATATTTCAGAAAGTATTTATTTATATTACAACCCATCTAAAACAAATTACGGTCATGAATCGGTTTTTAATGTAATGATTTGTAATGCTTACCACTATAATCAAGATATAATTTTTAAAATTAGAAAGTTAACTGAAAAGCATAAATACTATTACAATGATGAAGCAATTAATGACTTCATAGATTTGTTTCCGTATTTTAAGGATTATAGTAAAGGTTTTGAAGATGGTTACCGAAATTTTGAAGACGATATAAAAAAACGATTAAATAGCTATTCTAAGCAAGAGGATTTTTTTGATAAAATTTTTGAATTTGTTACTAATAATGATAGTTGGAAAAAGGCAAGCAAATTTATTTCAGACGGTAAAGCAAACCTAACAAATGGTTATGATGAAGGTTTAAGAATTGGGAAGTTTTATAAAGCATGGCAAGTTGTTTTTCTAAATGATAAACATTTCAAAGAAAAGTTTGAAGGTATTAGAAAAGGGAAAGAAGAAGATGAGGTTTTATTATCAAATGTAAAAGACTTACCACTTCAACCGATTAACGTAAACGAAAGCAGGACAAAGAAAATAATTCATGAAACCATTACTAATATTGATAAACAAGGTTGGCAATACGCCTTTCTTTCTGAACAGGATTACAATTTGTTTACTGATTTACTTACAAATTTTTTTGAATACAAAGACTACACATTACCTGCAACAATAATACAGCTAAAAAGGACTTGTAAAACAAAGGTTGCAAAAGCATTGGGCGAAATACATAAGGAATTGAGTAATGAAAATAAACTAAGAACCGATACAAAATATTTTGAACTTATTAGGGTTTTAAATCATTTTAATAAAGAAACGGAAAAGGATTTATACAAGGCATTAACAAGGTAAAACCAACTACAAGTAAAGAAACAGCGTAGCCATAAATCCCACCTTTTTACCCGTAAATACCACACCTAACATTGCAAAAGAAACATTAAAATCTTTTGTAATGGAAAAAGTATTAACATTTGACAAGTTACCCGAAGCGGTAACAATGCTAACTAAAGAAGTTAGCGAACTAAAAGCATTGCTATTAAAAAAGAGCGAGCAACAACCCATCCAACCACAGCAAGAAATTCCTATTTACATTGATGAAGCTGCAAAAATTTTAGGAATTGTAAAACCTACTTTGTATAGTAAGGTTTCAAAGCGTGAAATTCCTTTTCATAAAAGAGGTAAAAAACTTTATTTCTTTAAATCTGATTTACTCAGTTACATTAAAGCAGGTAAGAGAAAATCTTCAGCAGAAATAGAAGCGGAAGCAGATGCATATTTGTCTAATAAAAAAGGGTTGAAATAATGGAGAACATTGATAACAACCCTTTGCATAAAAAACAGGGTAAAGATAAGCACTTTCAAAATCAATTGAAAACCATATTTCAATATTTGCAGAATCACATTGCAACGGCTTCGATGATTACCGAAGCAACAGGCGTTCCCCAAAAGAATATTTGCAGATATAAAAGAGATTTGGAAAAAGCTGGAAAGCTTTGGGAAGTTGAGAAAAAGAAGTGCAAAGCAACGGGCTTCAAAGCGTGGTATCTTACAACTAACTCTAATTATTCGCCAAAGTCTAACCAATTAAGTTTATTCTAATGATGGAAGCGAAAAAAATAAAACCTGTATTTGATGACCTCAATAATCCTGAAACGATAATCAACCACGTTGAGCAATTGCAAAGAGACCTCGAAGCAGAAAAGGAAAACAAAGGACTTTTTAAAGTTAAAACCGCTAACCAATGGATTGAGCAAGCAAAAGGAAGTCCTATTCCTTTGATGCTTTTTGGAGAACTTTGGCACGATAGCGAACTATGTATATTATTCGCAGATACCAATTTGGGAAAGTCAATTTTAGCCGTTCAGATTGCGGATAGTATCAGCAAAGGAAAAATGATTGCTGGCTTCAAGTTGGAAGCAGAGAAACAGACTGTTTTATACTTTGATTTTGAACTTTCAGCCAAACAGTTTGAAATAAGATATTGTGTAAAGAATGAAGCCGAAAAGCTATTAGAACAGCATTATTCTTTTGATGAAAATTTCAAACGATTAGAAATAAATCCTGATGCAGAAATACCCGAAAACCAAAGTTTTGAAGATTACTTAAATCAATCTTTAGAGCAAAGTATAACGGAAACAGGTGCAAAAATACTCATCATTGACAATATTACTTATCTCAAAAATGAAACAGAAAAGGCAAAAGATGCTTTGCCATTGATGAAACATTTGAAGGCTTTAAAAAGCAGATATGGACTTTCGATTTTAGCATTGGCACACACGCCAAAAAGAGATTTATCAAAACCATTGACAAGGAACGATCTACAAGGGAGCAAAATGCTAATCAATTTCGTAGATAGTTGCTTTGCGATTGGAGAAAGTCACACCGATAAACATTTGCGCTATCTAAAGCAGATTAAAGCACGAAATACCGAGATTATTTATGATACCGAAAACGTTGCAGTTTGTCAAATACAAAAGCCTTCCAATTTTCTTGAATTTGAGTTTTTAGGTTTTGGAACTGAAAGGGAACACCTGAAAGAGTTTACAGAAAAAGACAGAGAAAGTACGATTGAAAAAGTTAAAGAATTAAGTCAGAAAGGCTATTCTCAAAGGAAAATTTCTAGTGAATTGAATATTTCTTTAGGTGCTGTAAATAAGTATTTAAAAACTAAATAAGTGTTCACAGTGTTCATGCCGTTCACAGTATGAACACCGTGAACATCATGAACGCAAAATATAAGATGATGCAAACAGAACACCGCTACCAATTAGATAAAAGCAGTAAAAAATACCTTTGTCCGAATTGTGGCAAAAAACGCTTTGTTCGCTTTGTGGATATTGAAACAGGCGATTATTTACCTGAACAGTACGGACGTTGCGACCGTGAAGCTAATTGCCCACAACAGGAATATAATAACCCATATTTGGAGGGTTACGCAAAAGCTATTTGGGAGCAGGAAAGGGGCAACCGTTTGGAATTACAGAACAATAAAAAATCATTACAAAAAGTAGGAGCAAAAAAGCCGAAACCGATTTATTTTGATTTTGAAACATTCAAAAAAACATTGTCGAATTATGAGCAAAATATTTTTGTGCAAAATTTAATTCAGAATATTGCTTTTCCTTTTGAAATTGATGAGGTTACAAAGGTAATTGAATTGTACCGATTGGGAACGGTTGCAAATGGTTACAGAGCTGGAGCAAATACTTTTCCGTTTATTGATATTCAAAATAATGTAAGAGCCATTCAGGTAAAACAATTTGATGAAGCTAACCACACCAAAGGCACGGACTTTTTGCACTCAATTATTGAAAAGCATTACAACCGAAACAATACGCATTTGCCTGAATGGTTGGAAGCCTACACAAAGCAGGATAAAAAAGTTTCTTGTTTGTTTGGGGAACATCTTTTAAATAAATACCCAATAAATCCAATTGCGTTGGTAGAAGCCCCCAAAACAGCCATTTATGGAGCTTTATATTTTGGTTTGCCCGAAAGTTCGGAAAATCTTATTTGGTTGGCAGTTTACAATAAAAGCAGTTTCTCAATTGATAAAATGGAGCTTTTGCGAGGTAGGAACGTTTTTGTTTTCCCTGACTTATCAAAAAACGGCAATACATTCAAAGAATGGGAAACCAAAGCAAAAGAATTTGAAAGGCAATTGACAGGAACACGATTTATTTTTTCTGACTTATTAGAAAAATTAGCAAATGAGAATGATAGAAATGAGGGAAACGATTTTGCAGATATTTTGATTAAGCTGGATTGGCGTTTATTCAGAAAAGAAATTGAAAAAGAACCGCCAAAAGCTCAACCACAAACCGAATCAAAAAAAATGGAAACGGTTGATAAGATTGAGCCTATAATAAGAGTAGTTCCAAAACAGTCTGTATTTAGAATTAAAAAGAATGAGCCGAAAAAATACGCTGAAATGTGGAGCAGTGATGTCGCAGAAATTGAGCAGTTTTTTTCAAATATTACTTTTCCAAAAGAACCAATGAAGCTGAATGATTGCAGTACAATTTTAGATGTTTCAAAATTTATTCAATCTAATTTGAATGTGATAAAAGCTAATAATGGAAACAGGACGTTTTTGCCTTATCTCGAAAGATTACGACAATTAAAAAATATTTTAACATTAAATAATTAAAAAATGACTTCAAAAAAAAGTTTACAAAAGTTTACAAGTTTTGAGCAAAAAAAAGATTTTATATTTCAGTTGAAAGAAATTAACAAAGAAGATTTGGAAATTCTTAATGATGATGAAAAAACAGAATTTTATCAATTGCTTACAGAAAGGTTTAATAAACTGAAAGGTGATGAGAATGCGGAATTTTTAAATCAAATTTGGAATATTACACCTGCAATAACGAGAAATATTATTTGGGAAAGTAATCATAATACGATTACATCAACAATTTCGGGATTAATGCAGGATTACGGACGGATGCCCACCGCTTCGGAAATAGCTATAAAATCAGAATTAAGTAGGCAGACCGTAACGAAACATCTGAAAGAATATGCAAAACAACCGCAGTATAATGAGATTGTAGAGCAGTTTAAATTCATGACATCAAAAGTATTGGCAAAGGTTTTTAAGTTTGCAGTAAATGGAGATATGAGTGCCGCGAAATTATATTTTAATGTTGTAGGAGCATTGAATCAAAATAATCAAAACACCTTTATACAGAACAATAATAATTACATTCAGATAAACGGAATGGTTTTTAATGATGAAAAATTGAAAACGTTGAAACCTGAACAATTAAAGACTATTGAAGCAATATTATTATCAGATAAATTGGAAATGATTGAGCAAAAAACTCCATAATGCGGATTACCGTAAAGAGGTTTTACCAAATAAATGTACTTTTGCAAAAAAAAACTTATGAAATTTTTATACCTTTTATTCTTGTCATTCTTTCTTACTTCTTGCAGTACATTTGTAAACGCTGTAAATAGTACGTCTTTAAATAAAGTTTATCCTGAAACCGAAACCGTAGCAAATAAAGAAGTTGGAATCAGTCTTGTTACTAAAGAGGTAGGATTTTTATACAAAGGTCTGATAATAAATAAAGACCAATCTATAAAGCCTGGAACAGTTTTAAGAGAGTTAAAAAAAGGAGAAATATTTGTAAATAAGTTTGACACAAAAAAATACTTTTTGTACGAATCTCCAACAGCTACATTTGGAATTGCGATTGATAAAAATACAGGTTTACAAACATTCTACTCTATTACAGGAGCAAGCGTTGTATTTGCAAAATTGAGAAATCAAATTGACTTTACACAAACGACTGTTCCAGTAAAAGGAAAAGAGTATTTTAAACAAGAATTTATTTATAATGGAAAGGTTGGTAATGGTATAAAATTCGTTTATAGAGAGTTTGAGGATGATTTTGCAAGACCAGCATTTACGCAAGAACTTCAATACGATTTATCTGAAAGTAATATCATTGGTTTTAGAGGTTTACGATTAGAGGTTATTAAAGCAACAAATACGGATATAGACTATAAAGTAATTAATCATTTTTCAAACTAATTATTTTTTAAGTTAACTACTTTATGATAACATTAAAATACAGTCGAAAGCTGTATTTTTTTTTAGTTTTGCATTTGTAGAAATGTTTGTAAATATCTACTTTAAATATTCTCAAGAATCTCAACTTTATTTTGAGTTATTTTGTTACTTTTTGATGAGTTTTGTATCTTATTTGTACCTCTGATTTGTAATTAATTGATTATCAATCCTAATTACTTTTTGTATCGGAAAATAGAAAAAGTTAAAAGAAAACCTTCTAAAATTGATAAACAAACGCATTGATATTCATTCCTGCACCTACAGAAGCAAATAAGACAATATCACCTTTCTTTATTGCATGTTGATTGAGTTCACCTTTTAAGATCATCGTAAGCAAAGATGGAATAGTGGCCACACTGCTGTTCCCTAGCTTTTGTATTACCATTGGCATAATATCTTGGGGAACTGCTTCGCCATACAACTGATAAAATCTTTCAACAATGGCTTCATCCATCTTTTCATTCGCCTGATGAATGATTATTTTATTTAACTGATTGATAGAATAGCCACTGCTGTCCAGACATTGTTTCATCGCTTCAGGGACATGCAGCAAAGCAAACTCGTAGATTTTCCGCCCATCCATTTTGATATATCGCGTATCGGGGCAACTGTCCCCGTTATATGACTTTCCGAAATATAAAAAATCCTTTTCTTTGTAGGTGTGAGAAGAAGATAAATGAGCTTTTATCCCCGAATCATCAGGACTTCCTTCCAGGATCACTGCACCCGCTCCATCAGCATAAATCATACTGTCT
>JAFAAJ010000068.1 GCA_023426625.1 Bacteroidota bacterium | reverse complement strand
CAGTAAAACTGGAAACTTGATTACCACAATAGGGCTTGGTTTGACAGCGAGTGTAATTGGTGCAGAGATTGGAGTTCCTTTATTAGCTATTGGAAATGGAATTAGGCTTGCCGGAGATATAGCTTATGCCGGTAGTTATTTAGTTCAGGGAAATTATGAAAAATTTGCTGCTCAATCACTCGAAGTAGGTGCATCTTATTTGGTTTCTAAATATACAGGAAAGGCATTAAGTACTCCAGGTGTTGGACAAAGTGAACTTACATCTAAAGCTGCTAATGCCGTAGCATCGGAAATCAATGGAAGGATGGTTACTGATGTGGCTGCACCTGCAATAAAACAAGAAGTAAAGAATAATACTAAAATAAAAACGGTAAACTAATGGGGTATATATCTTTAATTATAGGATTAGTCATAATATATATCACAGTAAAGTTTGATAAAAAATTATATGATCCTGACGAATCAATGTATCAAAATGTTAATAAAATTGGCGTTTGGGTATTTTCTGTTTTTTGTGTTATAGGTGGTATAATCATTATAATTAAAGATATTATTCACTTTTTTAATCTATAAAATGAAATTATTTTCAAAGATTCTCATATGTGTTAACAACAAATAAAATGAGCGAAAAATAAATATGAAACAATTTTTAACTTCAATAGTACTTTCTGGAATATTATTAACTTCCTGTACTACCAGTATAGTAAACCAAAGGAAACCTTATGCAGATGATAAACTAAAGTTGGGTAAAAACTATACATTCACAATTCAAGATGATAAAAAGTATAATCTGGAAGTTTCCAAAATAGATTCTCTTAATGTTTATGGTAAAAATAAGGAAGGGGAATTGATGATTTTAGATAAGTCTCAAATCTCAACAATAAGTAAACCTAATGTGGGAGGAACATTAGGTATAATAGCTGGTGGGGTTGCAGCTGCTATAATAATACCTGCTTATATCAGTAATAAACCTGTAGGCAACTAGAAAATATGAAACGTGATTTCTTTGAATTAAATTATAAAATGAGAGTAGCCAAACAGGCTACTCTTATTTTTGTATCTATAAAACCATGAACCTCAATTTTCTGAAAAAATTCTAAAAAAAAATTTTTCAACAGCCTTTATTTTCGTTTGAATCCCCCTATCCTCTATACCCTCGCCGATCCTGGGGGGAAAACATCCCCCCCACCAGTAAGAATCAAAAGAAAATTTTCGCAGGCAGTACTACAATCAAGGTGATAGCTGATCGTTTTTACTTCCTCAGAAATCTTGCGCTTTTTTCTACTGGTATCAATTCTAATCCAAAAATCAAAAACAATGGTAACAATTATCAATTACAAATAAAGACAAAAAGAAGATGGTTCTACATTCTACGTACTGGAAGTTCAGGGAGGTATTGAAATGGTGATGAGCCAAACTACCAATCAGTTCTATGCCACATCTAAAAAGGCTTCCATCACATCAACATTTGACGAATTAACCTGTCAGGCTCTTATTGGAACTCAAATGCAAGGTATTATTCAGAAAATAGAATGTGAACCTTATGAATACACTGTTAAGGACACAGGAGAAGTGATTGTACTTCATCACCGATTTGTGTACTCACCACAGGAACCAGGAAAAGAAAATACTGTTAAGCAACAGATAAGCGATAGCTTTGCTACTGATATGGAATCCTTTTCAAGAAATGGAAAACATGCTTTAGCAGGAGCATAATAGCTTCATCCAATATATAAGAGTGCCAAAGTGCCGATATTTTGTAAAACTTTAAAATTTTCAGAATCCAAAACCTGCTTACATCAAACAAAGTGGGGTTTATGGAAATGAGAAAAAATTAGTTTTCAGATATTTCGGCACTTTGGCACTTTTTTCACCTTAAACATACGATGATATGAACAAACTAATGGAAATAACTGTAAGTTACAATACAACCAACCAAGAAAAGGTAAAAATAACCAGTCTTAAAGAAGCTTACGACTTTATAATTAAAAACTGGAATCTTAATCTGATAGAATTTCAGGAAGAATGTAAGGTAATCCTGATGAATAAAGGAAATTTTGTTTTAGGGATTTATGAAGCTTCAAAAGGCGGTATAGATAGTTCAGTAGTAGATATCAGGATTATTTTAAGTGTCGCTCTTAAATGCCATGCTACTCAATTAATCCTGGTACACAATCATCCAAGTGGAAATCTTAGCCCAAGCAGTTCAGATCAAAAAATAACAGAAAATTTAAAAAAAGCATGTAAACTGTTAGAAATATCTCTTTTAGATCATCTGATTATCACCAAGAACGGTTATTACAGTTTTAATGAGGATAATGGATTTTAAATGTGCTGTTTCAGTGCATTCCTGCATAGTACACTACGAATTTCTTTATATTCCTGGTATCTGAAATTCATTCAGATTAGTATTAATAGCCAAAATTAGTCTTTTGGCTGCTCAAAATCTAAGAAATCTTTCATTGGAATTTCTAACGCTTCACTGATTCTATGCAGTTGATAAAGCGTAATATTAGTTCTACCAGATTCTATTCTGGAAATATTAGTGGCATCCATTTTCCCACCTAATTCAATGATTTTAACGGTTAACTGTATTTGAGTACAACCCTTTTTCAGCCTAAGTTCTCTAATCTTAGCTCCCACTAATTTCTGCAACTCTTTTAGTTCCATTATTGACATATTTGGCAATGTCAAAGGAAAAGGTTAAGTTTGTTGAGTGTAATGTCATATATGACAACTAAATGATTATTAATTAAAATAATACTTATGAAAAATTTTTTAACACTGATTATTTTTACTGCAATTACAACAAAAGCACAAGTTGATTTCAATAAAGGATTTAATGTTGGATATGGGGAAGGATATTGTTATGAACAAGTAATTGGCTGTATCAAACCCTTACCACCAGTAGCACCTATTCCAACAATTAATGAGAATATTAATTCTTATCAAGATGGATATAACAGAGGATTTCAACAAGGATTAAATGCTCAAAAATCAAATAATAGTAGTTCAGCAACTACCAGACAACAGTATAAAACTTCTCAACCCAGATTTTTAGAGAATAACAATGAAAATCCGTATGCAAATATAAATAGTGCAATCGAACTTGCTCTTGCTTTAAGAGAATCCAAAGGGCTCGCAATAGAATATTTGAAAAATAAAGACTATCAAGCAGTAGCTGATATATGTTTCGCAGGTTTAAATGTCTCTCCTAAAGACGATGAATTCATGCTGTTATTAGGTCAAGCTTACAGAGATTCGGGAGATAATAAAAATGCTTTAAAATGGTATAAAAAAGCTTATTACTACAGGAAGAAAGATAAGAATTTGAAAATACTCATCTATAGTTTAGAAAATGAAATTTCTAATAATGATTAAAAATAATAACATTTACCACCTTTATTTCGAGGTGGTTTTTATTACTACAAAATCAAAGTTATGAAACCAAGAATACCATTTAGAATCGGTTATCAATATGATAACTGGGAATTAAATTTAATAAGCATAGCAGACACTATATCTAAAAATGGTTCATATTGTAGTTATTTATGGGTAGGAAGTACGATTAAGAAATTTCTTAACTTTACTCCGCATCGGATAGAGTTGATCTTTTATTGGGACAGGCTGGAAGTGGTAATCCTTGAATTTGACAAGAAATCAGAACATTATTATAATAGGATGAATAAAGCCTTGTCTGAAAAGTTTAATGATTTCACATCTGAAAATCTTCCCGATGGAACTATTATCTATAAATTCAATGATAAAAAAGTGAGTTATTGGAATATTTATTATGCTCCGGCAAAAGCAATTAAGTTGATCTATATTTCTAATCAGTTTTCTTGTATACATGAAATACTGGAATAATCGTCTGATAAAACAGGAATACAAAAGAGGCTCTACTATTGAGCCTCTAAAATTACACATAGAAAAAAATTAGTTTCTGAAAAAATTGGCACTTTGGCACTTTTCATTGTCAAAAATTTGACCAACTATTCTTAACTTTCTGGGACATCCTTGTCTGAGTTTTCAGGTTCTAAATCAGGATTAACTACATTATGAAAAATTACATAAGAATGCCCATTACTCTTCTTATGTTCTATTATGTGCTTTTTACTGTCAGCATACATATCAATCCATTTTTTGAATTGTATGGATGATACCTGATTACTCAGCTCTGGATAGGTAGTTGCAAAACTTTGATAGATCACAGCTTTAACAAAGCCCAACCTTGTATCTTTAAACTCACCTCCATATCCTAATGGATTCTCCAAAACAGTATCCATAAATGCCACAAAATCAGAATGGGTATCTTGAATAAGCCTGTTTTTATTTTCATTAATAGATGGGGCTTCTATCAATCCGTTATTTAAGTATTGCTGAACACAGAACATCATATAATTATCAAATTTCAACCATTCTTCATTAGTCCAGTCATTAAAGAATCGATGCCCAAACTCTTTTATAACAGTATTATTTTCTCCATAGTGAGAACTGACTTCAAAGGTAATTTTTCGTCTTTTCTCAGAATTACCACCTGTTCCGGTCACGACATAATTTGAAGTGATTAAAACCTTTGGGACATCTTTAAAGTCCATTATCACTGCATTCTTGTATTTTTTCTCAATCGGCATATCACCAGTAATCATAGAATATAGGGATTCAAAAGAAAAATCATCCTTTACATCATCGAAGACAATTACTTTATGATAAGGCTCAACATCAGAAAAGAAAAACCTGTCATTAGGTTTCAGCAGTTTTCCATTTTTCCTTAATGAAGGAATGATCTGTTTAATACCATCTGCAATGAGTGTTTTTCCTGTTCCTCCATTTGATTTACCTATTTCCAGATCAATATGCTCATCCATTAAAATAATGGCTTTGGTCAATGAAGGGTCTTTATACGTATGAAGCAAATATCCTATTAAAGTTTCCAATGCAAGTAACCTGTCTTCCTTCTGTCCTGCAATATTCCAACAAAATTTCTTAAATTCACAATCATCAAAAGGTTGAATTATAAAATTTCTTTTTAAAATCTGATCTTCCCACACGTAACCATCATATTCATTATAAGGAATAATGATAAACCATTAGAAGTTACCTGTAATACACCATTACAATAGAAAAAGACAGCAGTATTTTCAGTACCATAATCAAAATCAATGGTAATACCGTCTATTCCTTCAATAAACCGTTTTGCTACATAATCTTGACCTAAAAAGACTTCCCAGACATTATTCTTCCCTATGTCAAAAAGATGATTTTTTACTTCCGATCTTATAGAATGCTCCAAGACAGAACTTATAATGGAATTATCAACCATTTTAATCAATTGAAAATCTTTATCTTGGATTAGCTTTCTATATCCTTTTTTCTCTAAGAAAAGAATAAAATCTGCTTTGACGATTTTTATATACACATTTCCTTTTTCATCCTCGATTTCTTCCCAGAACTGAACATTGCCTTTACTATCAATTTTTGCCATTTCTTCTTGTATTTAATACATTAAGGTAATCTTCTGTATACTCTGTATGGGATTGTTGTTCATTGGAAAGCATCCATTTAATAAGATCAGACTTTTTGAAATAGATTAGTTTTCCATTCGGTTTATAAAATGTGATTGCTTTTTTGTGTGTAATTTTGTAGAGAGCACTAAGAGAAATGCTCAGGAACTCAGCTGCTTGTTTAAAGTTTAAGATTTGCTCGGTGAACATGTCTGCACTTTGAACAGTACTATTACTTTGATTCGATAAATTCATATCTTATCTTTTTTTAATTATTTGCTTACAGACTTTCTGTAAGTCGGCGCAAATATGAAAAGTGATATAAAAGTGAAAAAATGTAAAAAGTGGTGATAAGGTGGTGACGAAAAATAAATGTGGTGATAAGACAAAAAAAGACAGAATTTCTAATTTCTGTCTTCTAGTTCCTGTTTAATAATTTTTGGAATAAAGGCTAATCCTTTATATGTAACACTTCCTTTACTACCAAACTTTTTATTAAATGGGTCAGACCCAGTACCGTCAAAATCTACAAATAATTGCTTTATAAGAGTGAGAAAATCATATCTTCTTTTTCTTCCATAAAGATGCTTATGGAGTACCCAGAAAGTGAAAGAAAGCAATTGCCGAGATATTTTAACTTCCTTTATTCTCCTATCACCAACTTTAGTAGTATTGTTGTCGATATAGGCTTTTATAGTTGAAATAAGGAACTCAAAATCATCATCTGGCATAATCTTCTCCCTCTTCTCATTTTGACCCTTTAAATAGTCTAAAACAAGGTGTAAAAGCTCATCGTCATTGGTATAATTTGTTTTCAGTACATTGAAATTAGGAATGCTGAGAACTAGCTTTTCATCAGGATTAGAGATAAATTTGTTATTTACATAATCTCTTATTTCAGTGACGAAATAAATAAAAGAGGGGAACTTATAAAAGGTTTCGGGGTTATTATTAATAATGTATTGTAGTTCAGCTTGTAAAGATCTGATATAGTCCTTAAGATAAAGGGGGTTAGGAAATACGTAATTGTCAATTAATGACTTGCTTTTCATCAATTCATTCTTTAAACGACTGGTAAAGTAAGTTTCAAAATGATATTCCTGTCCATCTTTAAGATAAATAATACCTTTGTTTTTATCAATTTTATTAATGTATCCACTCTCTTCTTCAATGCCCAAAGAAATATATTGTTTAATCTCTGCGTTCAGATTAATATCTTTGAAGATCTCTACAAAGTATTGTATGGGTGAATTATACTTAAATTCCATACAACAAAAATAAGGAAAAGTTAGAATAGGACAGTAAATGAAAGATAAATCAGTTTTATTAAAATTGTTGTACCTATGTTGTACCCAAGCAAAAATAAAAAAGTCTCTACATTGCTGTAAAGACTTGATTTTCGGGTAGTGAGCGCGAAAGGATTCGAACCTTTGACCGTCTGCTTAGAAGGCAGATGCTCTATCCAGCTGAGCTACGCACCCTTGATGTGATTCTCGCTTAGTTATAAGCGCGTTAAAAAAAGTCGGGGCGGCAGGATTCGAACCTGCGACCTCCTGGTCCCAAACCAGGCGCGATGACCGGACTACGCTACGCCCCGAAGATAGTATAAGAAGCGGAGGGTAAGGGATTCGAACCCTTGCGACACTTTCGCGTCGACAGTTTAGCAAACTGCTCCGTTAACCACTCCGGCAACCCTCCTGTTATCTTTGAATTTTAATGATCGTTGTTCCGATATTGCGAGTGCAAATATAGAGCAGATTTCTTTATTTACCAAATATTTTTCAAGAAATTTTTGCGTATTTTTGAGGTAATAAATGACCCAAAAATAAACTAAATGCGTAAGATATTATATTTCATAGGATTAGGAACTGTTATTATTTCCTGTACTCCACAAAAAAACGTTTCCAAAAGTTCATTCAGACCGAAAACCACCACGACACAGGCTAAAACGGTAGCAAAAACACCAACTCAGGGAAAAGTAAAACCACAAATCACCAATGAACATGGGGTGGAATTTTTTACCACTAATATTGCAGATGCAACCAAAAATGACAATACCATCAGTTATGGTTCTATTGTTTCGGCAAAACCTGCAGGATATAAAGTGGTGAAAACCTATTTTCCGGCTATAGCGCAGAATTTCAGACAAAGATATCTGATCCTGCATTACACCGCATTGTCGGATGATAAGTCCATTGCAGTACTTACACAGCAGGCGGTAAGCGCGCATTACCTTGTAAACAATACAGGAGATAAAGAAATTTACCAATTGGTGGATGAGAATAAACGTTCCTATCAGGCAGGAGTAAGCGCATGGAGAAATGATTAGAACCTTAATGATACGTCAATCGGAATTGAAATTGTAAATACAGGATATACATTAGACAGCACCGGAAAAAGGATATTCGTACCGTTCAATGATGAGCAGATCAAAAAAGTGGCGGCTTTGGCGAAAGATATCATCACAAGATATCAGATTCCGGCGACCAATGTACTTGCACATTCGGATATTGCACCAACCAGAAAGCAGGATCCTGGACCTCTGTTTCCATGGAAAAAGCTCTATGACGAATATCAGATAGGAATGTGGTATGATGAACCCATGAAGCAGAGTTACTATGATTTGGCGTTAACAGAATTTACGGTAAAATATAACGAGCCTTCATTCATCTTCAATGTTCAGACTCAGTTACAGAAATTCGGATACAGCATAGAACCGAGCGGAAAATGGGATGATGCAACCAAAAAAACAATCGAAGCTTTCCAGTATCACTTCCGTCCTCAAAACTATGACGGAATCATGGATGCGGAAACATGGGCAATATTGCAGGCGTTGATCCAGAAATATCCCACAAAATAAATAAAAGACGCATCCTACAACGATGCGTTTTTGTCATATTAAAATCTTTAAATCAAACCATTACCAATGGAAAATTTCAGAAAGGAAAGCGATTTATTAGGAGAACTTAATGTTCCTGCCAATGCTTACTATGGAGTTCAGACACAAAGAGCGATTGATAATTTTAAAATTTCGGGACAGCTTCTCTCTTCCTATCCTGAATTTATCAAAGGATTGGCGTTCGTAAAGAAAGCCGCTGCCAAAACCAATTATGAATTGGGCTTACTGGAAGAAGACCTGTATTTCAAAATAGAAGAAACCTGTGATGAGATCATTGAAGGTAAATTTCATGATCAGTTTCCGGTAGACATGATCCAGGGAGGAGCGGGAACTTCGATCAATATGAATGCAAATGAGGTGATCGCAAACAGAGTTCTGGAGAAATTAGGTAAAAATAAAGGCGAATATGAATTTTGCTCGCCAAACGATCATATCAATCTTTCCCAGTCAACCAATGATGCTTATCCTACCGCGATTAAACTAGGTCTGCTTCAGATGAATGAAAATCTTGTGGAAAAACTTCAGAAAATAGTTGAGGCTTTCCGCATGATAGGGAAAGATTTTCAGGATGTTATTAAAATGGGAAGGACACAACTTCAGGATGCGGTTCCTATGAC
>JAFAAJ010000045.1 GCA_023426625.1 Bacteroidota bacterium | reverse complement strand
ATAGAAACCTTTTCCATATCCTATTCTATTCCCCTTGGAATCACAGTATAACAAGGGAGTAATGACATAATCAAAATGTGTCTCTCCAGAATCTTCATTGGAAACAGGTTCGGAGATTCCCCAACTATTGGTTTCAAATTCTGTATTTTCAAAAACTTCTACAGAGATCAGCTGACCTGCTATTTTAGGCACAAAAACGCGGATATTTTGCTTTAAAAAATAATCAATAAAAATCCGGGTATTGATTTCATTAAACTTCTCAATGGGAATGAAAATATGGACTTTCTGACCAGAAACGGGCTTAAAATATGTTATAAACTGATCAAAGATCTTCTCAGATAACAAGAAAACCTCATCAGAAGACAAGGTTTTTCTTTTTTGCATATATTGTTTCCTAAGTTCAGCTTTTAACATTATTATGCGTTTTCAGCTTGTGTGATCTTATATAATTTATCAGACAATCTTACTCTGAACGGAAGTTTAAATGTAATCTGATCACCTTGTTTTGCTGTTTCGCAAGGTCCTCCATTTGCATAGATTTCCGTGATCGTGGTTTCCTGTTCACCTGTTGTAGGTCCTGAGACCAATACTTTATCTCCTACTGAAAGTTCTTTGTTTTCAATTAAAAACTGTGCAATCTGTGATTTTGTGAAATAATGTTCAGCTTTTCCGATCAACACTTTTTTAACTGTCAGTTTCTGACGGATATTCTTCGTTTCAGCCTTGGCTAAAGGGGTGTTTGGCAGATCTCCGGACTTTTTAAACTTCAACGCTTCAGATTTTCCTTTTCTGAACACTTTAATTCCAACCTGAAGACCATTTCTTAGTTATACCTGCTCTTCGTATGGTAAATGGATGATGTCTAAACATTCCGTAGAACAGCAGTTTTCCATCGCTGCTTTACATTCATCACACTGAATGAATAAGAGATGGCACGCATCATTAGCACAATTGGTATGATTATCACAAGGTTTACCACATTGATGGCATTGAGCAATGATATCATCCGTAATCCTCTCTCCTAATCTGTGATCAAATACAAAGTTTTTACCGATGAATTTACTTTTTATCCCTTCTTCTTTTATCTGTCGGGTATACTCAATGATTCCGCCTTCTAACTGATAAACGTTTTTAAAACCCTGGTGTTTGAAGTAAGCGCTGGCTTTTTCACAACGGATTCCACCGGTACAGTACATCAATAGATTTTTATCTTCTTTAAAGTCTTTAAGCTGTTCATTGATGATTGGCAAACTCTCTCTGAAGTTTTCTACATCAGGAGTTATTGCTCCTTCAAAATGTCCTACTTCACTTTCGTAATGGTTTCTGAAATCCACCACGATTGTATTAGGATCTTCAAGCAGGTTATTGAATTCTTTTGCTTTTAAATGAATTCCTTTATTGGTAACATCAAAAGTTTCGTCATTAAGTCCGTCAGCAACGATCTTATTTCTAACTTTTATGGTAAGTTTCAAAAATGAAAAATTGTCTTGTTCAACAGCTACATTCAAACGAATTCCTCTCATGAAGTCATAAACTTCCAGTGTATCACGGAAGGCTTCAAACTGATCCGCAGGCACACTCATCTGGGCATTAATACCTTCTTTGGCAACATAGATACGGCCAAGCGCATCAAGGGCGTTCCAGGCTATAAATAATTCGTCGCGAAATTTTTGGGGATCTTCAATGTGGGCATACGCATAGAAAGACAATGTAAGACGTTCCTTACCGGCTTCTTCAATAAGTTTAGCTCTTTCTTCTGCGCTTAAAGTGTTGTACAGTTGCATGCTATAAACGTTTTAAGTGAGAAAATAATTTTTGCAAAGATAATCATTTTCCATTAATAAAATTAGCCCTACTACAACTTGAAGATCAGATTACAGCTGAAAACACAATTTCAACAATAGAAAATGTCACCTGATTTTTCTTTTCAAAATTCAAACATCTTACAATTTGTCACATCTTCTTTAATAAATTTTTAAGATTTGTTAAGTGAAATTTTAACAATTATGACAAAAAGCATAAAATAACACTATTGCTGTTAAATTTTAGTTAAAATTGAAACACAGCATACTAATTGCATACTTATTAAGCATTAAATTTGTTTACTGTAAAACCAAATAAAGAAGATATACAATGAAGAGTACTTTAAAAAAACTATTACCATTTGCTGTAGTTGGAGTTGTTTCCGGAGCTACTGCTGTTGGCACATTACAATATTTCGGTCCTCATTCTAATAACAGCGACCAATCTTATTTCACCTCATCTTCCAATGCGTCTTTTGTAGGCATGAACAGTGCTGCTGTAGGAGATGACTTTGTAAAGGCTGCCAAAACTACAGTTCCGGCCGTTGTTACCATTAAAAACTATCAGAACAGAGCATCCAGCAGAGCTTCTGAACAAGATATGCTTGATTTTTTCTTTGGTGATCCTTTCGGAAGAAGACAAAGACAAAGAGAGGTTCCCGAGAATATGCCATCGGGCATGGGTTCAGGGGTTATCATTTCGCCTGACGGATACATTATTTCTAATAACCATGTGGTAGCCGGAGCTAATAAACTTGAGGTTGTACTAAGCAATAAGAAATCTTATATCGCAACTTTAGTAGGAACAGACCCGAATACAGATATTTCGCTATTGAAAATTGAAGAAAAAGGACTTCCCTACCTGAATTTTGCAAACTCTGACAATATTGATGTCGGACAATGGGTTCTTGCCGTAGGAAATCCACTTGGTCTGAATTCCACCGTTACGGCAGGTATTATTTCAGCTAAAGGAAGAGGAATCGGAATTTTAAGCTCCCAGGGGAAAGCGAGTAATCCTATCGAAAGTTTTATTCAGACGGATGCAGCTATCAATCCTGGAAATTCAGGAGGTGCTTTGGTGAATGCCAATGGTGACCTTATCGGGATCAACTCTGCTATTCAGTCAACAACAGGATATTATCAGGGATACGGATTTGCAGTTCCTTCTAACTTAGCAAGAAAAATTGTAGAGGATATCAAGAAGTTCGGTATTGTACAGAGAGGATTCCTTGGTGTACAGTCTTTAGATCTTTCTGATGATCAACAGGTAGCTGCTTATAATTCGAAAAATAAAACCAATATCAAGACAGGTTCCGGAGTATATATTATCGGATTTGGCACAAACAGCGGCGCAGAAGACGCAGGACTTAAAGTAGGAGACGTGATCACTAAAGTAGACACAATGCCTGTAACTGATTTTGCTGATCTATCCATTTCTATCGGAAGTAAGCGTCCCGGTGACAGAGTTACGGTTACTTACCTGAGAAACGGTAAGGAAAACACCACAACTGTTGTACTGAAAGACCAGAAAGGAGGAACTTCCACAAGAAGCAAAGCAGATCTTACTGTTTCCGAAAAAATAGGTTCCGATTTTGAACCGTTAAGCGATTCTTTCAAAACCAACTATGGACTCAACAGTGGAGTTATTGCGAGAAATGTGTTAGAAGGAGGTGAAATGGCTAAAATAGGCGTAGTAGACAACTACATCATCATTGAGATCAATGGTAAACCGGTGAATTCACAAAAAGACGTTGAAAAGATCCTTGAAAAATACCAGGGAAATGTACAGGTGAAGTTTGTGGATGAATACGGTAGAATTTATACTAAAGGATTCAAAATGCCATAACAGACATTCATATTTTAATCATAAAAAATAACCGCTACATTTTGTAGCGGTTATTTTTATTTATTCATTTTATCAGCGATTCTCCTTTTTTTATTCCTTTCATAGATCACTTCTACAATTTTACCTCCTATCCATGAAAAAGGAAAGAACGTAAGAAATATGGATATTTTGTAGAAAGTAGGATGATAAGGGAAAATAATAATATCCAGCATGGCAATGAACAGCATAATAAAGCCAATCAGAATTGCGTAGGCAACTTTGGCATATTTAACGATCAAAGCTGTGACCACACCTCCGACTGTAGTTCCCAAACCTGAAATAAACAGCAGAAAACCGAAGAAAGCATCATTATCTTTCATACTTTCCAAAAATCTCTGCCAATGTTCGAAAGGAGCAAAAGCTTCAAAAGTAACCCACTGCGGAAACGCTCTTATACCAAGAGTAATAATAAGCCCTGCAATTCCAAGACCTACCATAACCGCAAATGTATTTCTTAAAAAGTTCATTAATCCTGGTGAGCGATCATAGAGATTTCAATATCTACATTTTTCGGAAGGCAAGAAACCTGTACTGTTTCACGAGCCGGGTAGCTTTCTGCATCCAGATATGATGCGTAGATGTCATTCATTACAGCGAAATCGTCCATGTTTTTAAGGAAGATCGTAGCTTTTACAACGTTTTTGAAAGTCATTCCTGCTTCTGTAAGGATCGCTTCAAGGTTTTTCATTACCTGATGAGTTTCCTTCTCAATTCCTTCTACCAATTTACCTGTTACCGGATCTACAGGAATCTGACCAGAGATATACAAAACACCGTTTGCCATGTTGGCTTGTGAATAAGGTCCGATTGCTGCAGGAGCATTAACTGTAGAGATTATCTTTTTCATTAGAATTTATTTTGGGTGCAAATATAAAACTTATATTTTATATCAACGGTCTAGAAAGGAGCATTCGGTTGCGTAAAGCTTCTGTCTTTGTATTTAAGTGCATCGCTCAGGATATTGGCTTTAATCCCGATAAAGAAGTCATATACCTTATACTGTCCGAAAGGAACCCAGTTAAAATTAATGGTAAAACTTCGCTGATCCCTTGAAAAACCGATTCTTGTATACGCCAGTTCTTTGGTAACCAAATCGTAATGGGTACTTCCGGTAATATTCCAGTAAGGAGTAAGCTTGATACTTCCGTCCAATCCCACAGAAGCTATTTTATTTCCCGTACGGGTAGCTCCTCTTGAATAGGCATAATTAGCATTAACATTTAAAGTCCAGGCCTGATCAAAACGGGCATAATTATCATCATCGAAGTAATAGTTCTCATTTCTGATCTCTCCTTTTGAAGAATATTTTTTCTCGTACTCCTCTTTTTCTCCAAACAGTTCACTGCTCAAAGGATACGACAACTGAACATTGAATCCCTGAACACTAAAATGTCCAAATTCTTCCGTTCTGAAACCAGTTTCCTGCCCGGGTAAGTAATCTATTCTATATGGATCTAATGATAAGCTTGTATTTACACTCAGTTTGTTATCAAAGAAAGACGACTGACCATTGATCGTAAATATAGACCAAGGGTGATCTTTTGCGGCGAAATTATAATTTCCGGAAAGGTTTAAAGATTCAAAGATTTTTATTTTCTTCACCCCTGTAGAATCTTTTTTGGATTTTACTTTCATCTCAATATTATTTCCAATATTGAATCCTAAAGCTCCCACCATTCCGCTGGAAGGAGTTCCAACAATTCCTTTTTCAAATATTGAATATGGAGTTAAGGCTCCGTTTGCATTATAATAATTCTGGTAATATCCGAACTTTGTATCGCCAAAATCAGGTGAATAGGTAAATCCTATGCTTGGCGTCATCATGTGTCGCACCGCTTCTATAACAGAACCTTTCTTAAATTTAAGCATTCCGTAAAGTGTTGTCTGAACACTTGCTGTAGAAGTAAATGTAGAATATCCGGAGATCTTTTTGTTAACTTCATCCACAACAACATTCTGTACGGGATCATAAAATCTGTTAAGCGTTTTTGTGGTTAAGGCATTATCAATATTGGCACCCAAACTGAATGTGAAATATTTCGCTACCGTTGTATTGGTTCCTAAGGCAATATTATTCTTAAGACCTGTCTGCATTTTCTCCCACATCTCTTTTTTGAAAAGCTCTCCTTCTTCCGTATTTACAAAATTGGTAAAATTAAAACCTGTATTTACGGTTAAATTTTCCAATAGTCCCTGCCTTACTCCTGTTTTTGAGCCAAATAAATAAAACTGATTAACGGCAACATTCATTTGCGGTAAACGCAGGTCTGCAAGTCCTGTAGCAAAATTCTGAGAATAGGAAGCCGTTCCGGTAATAGTAATCGGCAGCTTCAAAAATCTTTTGGTAACGGTAACCGTCGAGTTCTGCTGAGTATTCAATACATTCTGATTGAAAATATAATTATTATTGACTGTATTGTTATAGAACTTTGTACTTACCAGATCCACCGAAGCAGAAAAATTAAGGAACGGATTTGACTTTGTATCCTGTGTATGTCTCCACGCAATCCTGTAAGTGCTGTTTTTAGAGTAATCGTCCAACCCTTTTATCCCTCTCACCGTTGTTCCTATATCTGCAGAAAAATTCCCTGAGTAGCGGTATTTTTTCACGTAGTTCATTTCCGGTCTTAAATTCCAGCTTCCTTTAGTATAAATATCGGCAAGGATCTTAAGGTCAAAATGTTCTCCAATCGGCTGATAATACCCTAAACTGTTCAGGAAAAAACCGACATCCTGTCTTTCTCCGAAACTCGGGATCAAAATACCGGCTGATCTTTTGTCTGAAAAAGGGAGAATCGCAAAGGGCATGATCAGAGGTGTAGGAACCCTTTCAATATACATTTGGATAGGTCCCGTTACGATCTGGGATTTATTTTTCCCTTTGATCAGTTTTATGTTGGATGCTAATAAATGATAATCTGCTGCCGTATCTTTTTTCTTGATAAAATATTCATCCGTGGTATAAATACCATTTCTCATGGCAAAAACGGAATCATTGTATTTTTTGGTCTTGTTGGCAACAATTACTCCTTCGCTTTCTTCCGTTCTTGCATTGAAGGCGATTGCCTGTCTCGTTTTTGTATTGTATTGAAACTGATCTGTTTCATATTTTTTCCCGCCCTGCATAGTGATTACAGGTTCTATTATTCTGCCTAAAGAATCCTGTTTTCCTCGTGCAAAGATCAGATTTCTGTTATCATCAATAGAAATATAATCCGCATCAATCTGCATATCCTGATACTTTACCTGCGCATTTTTGTTCAGGAAAGTCATCTTTTTGGGAACATCCCTGCGCTGGTCATCAGCTTTTGTACGCAGTACATCTTCCAATGACTCTTTTTTTAAAACAATAGTATCTTGTTTAGGAATAGTATCAATTACCGCATTTTTAGGCAATTTTTCAGGGTTTTTCTGTGCTAAAAAATTGTTAAAAATTAGGATAATTGAAATTTGTAATATATTTTTGAGGACGGTTTTGGCCAATTTTATTCTATATAATTAAGGCTCAAAATTAATATAATTTTTAAAACTGTAAGATGCGCAAACAAAATTTTAAAATAATTTTATCATTTCTCCTCATATTCGTTAACGTCTTTGTTTTCTCACAAAAAAAGTTCACCATAGTTCTGGACGCAGGACACGGAGGAAGTGATCACGGAGCCAACAGAACCTATAGCGATATTGGAAGAATCTCTGAAAAAGACATTACTCTGGCTATTGTCCTTAAAGTAGGAAGCATGCTGGAAAAAAATAAAGATTTCAAGGTCATCTACACCCGAAAGTTTGATGAGTTCCCGTCTCTTTCCGACAGAACGAACCTTGCCAACAGAAGTAAAGCAGATCTTTTTGTTTCGATTCACTGTAATTCTTCTGTGAGACCTACCGCATACGGAACAGAGACGTATGTACAGGGACCTGACCAAAATGACACCAATCTTGAGGTGGCAAAAAGAGAAAATGACGTGATTTACCTGGACGAAAAAGATAAGCAGATATTCGGTTCTTATGACCCGAGTTCTCCCGAATCTTTGATCGCCCTGAAACTGCAACAAAGCAAATACCTCGAATCCAGTCTCTTACTGGGAGGGTTGGTAGAAAATAACTTTGTAAATAAGGACAAAAGATTTTCAAGAGGTGTTTTTCAAAAGAACCTACACGTACTTCGTATGAATGCGATGCCTTCCGTTCTTATAGAAACCGGATTCATCAATCATCCTGAAGAAAGCCATTATCTGGCGTCAGAAAAAGGACAGGAAGAAATTTCACAAAGTATATATAATGCAATCATTGATTATAAAAAAGCAATAGACCGTAAATCCGGAGTTACTGCAAATGTCAAAAAACCGGAACCTGAAAAACCGGCAGAAGTTCCTTTGAAAAACGACTTCAGGATCTTATTAATGAGTTCGCCTAATAAATATAATGACAACGATCCTGCCTTAAAAGGTCTGAATTATATTCTTCCTATCAAAGAGAACGGACAGTATAAATATTACTACGGAGTAACCAATATGGCATCCGTGAAAGACATTAATCTGAAAACAGCTAAAGATGCAGGATTCAGGAATGCGTATGCAGTAGGATTTATGCCTAATCAAAAAATAAGCAACGGCTATTATACGATTGAAGTATTTGTAGGAGGTGATAAGCTGAGCAGCAATTCACTAATCTTCCAGGCCCTGAAAGATGTGGAAAGGAAGAAAGAAAACGGAACCTTCTACTATACACACGGAAAAGTATATACATTGGAAGATGCCGTAAAACTACAGAAAGAGATTGAAAGCAAAGGCATTAAGAATACTGTGATCCAGAAAGTTTACAAATAGGCAACGAAATAATTTTGAAGTTTAAAAGTTAATTTATACTTTTGCAACCTCAAAATTTGGCCTATTCGTCTAGTGGTCAGGACTCAAGATTTTCATTCTTGCAACAGGGGTTCGATTCCCCTATAGGCTACTCAACGACACCACTCAATCCCTGATCAATACAAGATTCAGGGATTTTTTTATTCCAAAAGTCAACGGAATCTTCACGAATTTTAAAAGAACGCTAGTACACGTTTTGTACAGGGTGAGTTTCGAAAATATTTTATTAACCAATCTAAACACATTTCTTCGGACATACTGCGATAACCTATTTTGTGAATATGGGTATATTTTCAATCAAAAAATGGTACTGTTTGAGCTTTTATTTCCCAATTTTAAAATTAATAATTCAATTTTTAAAATATTCTATCCCATTTTCGCCAAGCAACCCTTTTTTGTCATTTGTTATTGTTACCTCAAATAGCCCAAACTGCCAATGATTATTGATTGAGACAGGCTCTAAAATTTTTATTTCTTTATATTTTGGCTCAATTGTTTTATAAATAGAATTAAGAATGAATAGTCCTTTTTTGCCATCTTTTTCGATTAAGCAAATTCCATTAAGCTTGTATTTTATTTTATCATATGCAAAATCGAGCAGTATTTTACCTGCCTCATCAATGAGACCAAACTTATTATTCTAACCATGGTTTGAAGGAAATATATCTATAATATCATCATTTTCTAATATGAATTTACTTTTGCTCATTGAATAAACACGATGCTGTTTTCCATTTTTTATTATTACAAAATCACCAGAAACGCTAACTATTTCACCATACAGCTTTTCAATTTTTTTATACTCATTCAGTCTTTTGTCATATTCTTTTCTGCTTCCTCCACTAGCATAAACAGTATATCCTGAATTTAATTTTGGTTTTTTATCTTCTAAGACTTTATCATCTGTAAATATTTTTTCTTCATCAAATCCCATAAAAGCAACCCAATCGAATTTAGTTTGATCTTTGTTTTCTTCTCTAGGCCATCCTATATATGAATATTGAGTAGGAATAATCATTTTTCCTTTTGAGTTAATTAATCCAGCTTTCCCATTTTTTCTAATGGAAAAACTTTCATTTGCAACTAAGGATATATTATCATACTCTATTGGGATGAAGCTTTTAAAATCTTTTAATAATCCAACTTTATTATTCTTGTAAACTAAAATTTCATTGGAGAAATTTGAAATCTCAAGAGAATCTACATCAATTTCATGAAGCAGAGTCTTTTTATATTGATTGATAATAGAAAACTTGTTATTGTTTTTAATTATATAACTCCCCATAAAATCTGAATCAATCGTAAATTTTCCCATATACTTTACGAATGGTTTTACTTTCACAACACCTAAAGTATCACAAAATCCCCAAAGATTCCCATCTCTGTATGGGATTAGTAATTCATTCTTTTTTAAATTTTGAGAAAATATATTTGAAGTAAGTAATATAAAAATTAAAATAAAATTTTTCATGAAACAAATTTAAGTAAAGGTAAAAAAAAGACTGTTTTTCCAGCCTCTTTTTGTGAATTATTCTTCAATATTCAAATATCCATGAGGAACCTTCTTAACATTTGATTAAATTTGGTCTTTAAATAATTTGCTAATCTTCCATTCTTTATCGCTTCTAGCACTTCTAAAAATTCCTTTCCAACCATTTCTAAAAGGTCTTTTGTCGAATTAGCAACTTTCTTTCCTAAACCAAAAGTTCACAATCAGAGTGAACACTGTCTAATTTCTGATCGTTTTCAGAAAAGGGAGAGATTTTCGTGATTTCTCAATTCTGAATTTCAACCTTGTTTTCAAGCATTCCTTTAAATCATAGTTTATCTGTTCGTTATTTCTCCATCTTAAACTTTATGGATTATTTATCTCAAATTATATTAGTTATTCCCATCAAAAATCCTTTTCAAACTATCCCTTGGAAGGTCTTACAGCTTCAATTAACACGGACATTGATGGAACAGAGATATTAATACTACTTTATATAGCTCCTCGACATACAATTTATATCATGAAATATTAATTGCTTAAAACCGATCCCTTGCATAAATCACTGAAAATTAAAGACTATTCTTTGGATAAACAAAAACTTCAATTCATTCCTAAAAAGAATAAACAACCTATATTGAAATTTCAAAAAAAATTATTAATTTTGCAACCTCAATTCTTCTTAGTCGGAGAATAATGGTTATTAGAACGACCAGAGAAATAGTGAAAAGAAACAGAAATTTAAAAAGAGCAAGCGATCTATAAACCTGGAGAATATCTATCTCAAAAAAATTAAAATTTTTGAAAAATAAATTTGGTGGATAAAAAAAAAGTTTATACTTTTGCACTCACATTTGAACGATATGGCAAATCATAAATCAGCATTAAAAAGAATTAGACAAAACGAAGCTAGAAAACTTCGTAACAGATACTACCACAAGACTGCTAGAACAGCTATGAAGGTATTAAGAAATGAGGAGGATAAAGCTGCTGCTGCAGAGCAATTGCCAAAGGTTATCTCTTTGTTGGATAAATTAGCTAAGAAAAACATTATCCACAAAAACAAAGCAGCTAACTTGAAAAGCAAATTAACAAAGCACGTTAATAAATTAGCGTAAAAGTATAGTTGGCCCGTTCGTCTATCGGTTAGGACCTCAGATTTTCATTCTGGTAAGAGG
>JAFAAJ010000035.1 GCA_023426625.1 Bacteroidota bacterium | reverse complement strand
GAATCCATCTGATATTGTGAAGCCGGCAATTCTGCGGCCGTAACAGTATCTTTTTCAGTGATTTCTGCAACATTAGGATCTTTTTTACATGAGATCACGATCAACGGGATCAGTAACAAGGCTTTTTTCATATGAATCAATTTTTGAATAAAGCAGCTAAAATTGTTCCATTAACCGATAAAACAACAAGATAAAACGGAATTATTCTATGGTCTGATAATAACCGATCTTTGAAAGGAAACTTTCATTTTTTTGAGGCTGAACCTTTAGCAAAATTTCTTTTTTCAGTTTAACGTCCTGCTTTTCTTCGGCATATTCCAGGAGTTGTTTTTTATTGAAATAAAATTCTCTTTTATGATAATCCAAATCAAAATCGCTCCTCTGGATGTTGTATGAAGTAATGAATCCACCCCAATTGATATAGCTTACCACCAGAACAACGGCATAAACATACCAAACCATTGTATTGAACAAAAATGCATTCTTTTTTTGCTTCTGAATCTTGATAAATGTAAGAATCAACCCAATCAGGGATAAAACAAGAAAGGCATAAATCCCCAATCTTTTATACGTCATCCCATAATTGATGATATATTCCGTATTCTTTGCCATTGCAGAGAAAACCAAAACAGCATTCAGAACAATCCAGATTTTGGACAAAACTTTCATTAATCCGGCTTTTGGATCAAAGTTGAAATTTGATTTAAAGTAAAATATTATCACCAGAATTGCCATAATGATCGAACCTATTACCGCTCCTACTCTTTCGTGTGTTTCTTCTGATAGTTGGTTCGGAGTTTTAGCGACTTCATAAAACTGTTCGTAATTAAAGGTAATGATAAAAAATATCAGCAAAATATTCAATGAAAATAAAGAGATGACTCCACTCATTCTTTCAGCATCCAAATCAAGGAAAGAATAGGTTGGTTTTTGAATTTTATCTTTTTCCTGAAAATCATTATCCAGAATATAATTTTGTTTATAAACATATCTTTCAACAATATAATTCCAATAATTAAAAGCGAGAAAAAAACCTAAAACCGAAAGACACAGAACCTGCCAAATATCAACATCAAGCTCATAATCATAGAAAAGATTTGCGAAATGTTCACTTCCTGCAGAATAAATCCAAAAGAAAACAGCAATAAGAAACAGCGGGATCAAGACAAAAGCTAAAGTCTTCTGCCAAATTCCCGACATACTTCTTTTGGGCAGCCAATCATCAAATCTGAAGATTCTGCAGACAGACGTAAAGCAGTTGAGTATAAAAACCGGAATCAATAAAAGGATCTTGATTTCACTGTTTTTTGAACGGTATGAAAGCAGCAAAAGAGAACTCATCACCGCTAAAAACGAAGAAATATCTCCGTACCATGCAAAAGCTACGCTGGAAATTATACTTGTAGCCGACAGAAAAAAGAAGGTTCCGGTTTTATTTTTTTCCGGTGTTTTGTACCAGGTAAGCAAGGTGTAGACAATCCCCAGAATTCCGAGGTTGAGTCCCATAGTCTGATCATAAAATAAGATGATGAAAATAGCGGTGGTAAGAAATATATAATGATGTGTTTTCATAGGTAGTTTTTAAAAGTGTGTTACGGTATTTTTCTGATAAACAAAATCTTTCAGGTGTTCAAAATTCTGCCATAATAATTCTTCAAAATCCCAATTATAGAACGGTCTCATTCTCTGTCCTTTTCTGTATGCCCTCATATACATTCCTATATTCAGGTAAGATCAACGTTCCTAAACCTATGGCAGCAAGAAGATGAGCATTGAGCTTCCCATTTCCGAGGAGAAGATACTGCATGGCTATTTCGTCCTCGAAATTGGTTCCACAACCTGTAATCAGATGATGGACATCGTGGTTTTCCATTTTGGGGATCATTGTAAAACCGTAACGCTCATAAAATTCTCCTAATTTTCTTCCCAGTGAATCTTCCTGAAATTCCAGCAATTGTTTTTCATTGAACTGCCATTGTCTTTTCTTCTTTTTAAAATATCTTCTGTAGAGTTTCTGGGTATGATCGTACACGAAAAGCAAAAAGCGAACACGTTGTTTTTTCATAATTGTTTATTATTTAGTAAGTGAGTTGTGTTTCAGAACAGTTTTTTTGTCTTATTTGAGTATATGCATTCCTATGAAAGTATATAAGGCAGCAATCGGAACACTGAGCAGCATAATTCCTACAGATTTCACGCATGAATTGATATATTGAGTATTAAAAGCTCCGTATAGCAACAACACTACCGCTACTATTAAATTGATAACGCCTCCTAAAGTGAGCAATAAAAAGCTGCTCCAGGCAAACTCGTCTGCTTCGGTGAGCATATACCCAAACAGACATATATTTCCCAGTATAAACGAAGTCCAGAAGCAAAACTTCCCAACTGATTCCATATTTGAATGTTCCATAGATTTTAAATAGATTGAGTTAAAGTAAAAACTGTAATTTCAGGACGAACCATAAAACGCACCTGATAAGAATGCCCGATCGCACGGTTGATGTAGAGATTTCTTCCATCCTGCAGATCAATTTCCCCGGAAACGTATTTTCTGTTTTTAACAGGAAGTATCGGCGTGATGATTCCCGGAATCCTGCATTGTCCACCATGGGTATGACCACTTAAGATCCATCCCTGATAACCATTCCATACATCCAGATCGCAAACATCCGGATTATGACAGAGAACGATATTGGCTTTTGAAGAATCATAATCCTTCATCACTTCCATAGGGTTGAAATTCGGTGACCACAGATCTTCAAAACCTATAAAGTTGAGTCCGTGACACTCTTTCTGTTCATTCTTAAGCACTGTTATTCCGAAATTTTCGAGAATCCTGCATATATTTTCAGAGTATTCCAGATCTTCCCAGTCTTTGCTGTAATCATGATTTCCAAGAATCCCAAATGTTCCTGAACTTCCAAAAACGGCATTTTCCATTACCTTTTCAAGGTCTTTGCATTCTTCGGGTGTACCGTGGTTAACAAAATCTCCGGTATAAACCACAAAGTCAGGATTGAATTGTTTTGCCTGCTGGAATGATTCGATCAGATAATTCCAGTCAAAACGGTTTCCTACATGCAAATCCGAGATCTGCATAAGTATTTTACCTTCCAATGCTTCGGGTAAATTCTTAACAGGAAGTTTTTTCTTAACAAATTCTACCCAAAAAGGTTCGATCTGCCATGAATACAAAGCGGGAAAAGCTCCCAAAACCGAAAGCTGAAACAGTCTTTTCAGAAAATCTTTCCTCGTCATTCCCATTACATTAACTTCCTGCAAACGGACTCCCAAAAATCCCTACTGCCAATTCGATCCAAACCAAAGCGAGCAACACTAGAATTACCGCACAAATAACCAGTTTGGAGAAAAAAGTCTTTTTGGAATTGACGACCAGATTAATGAAAAATGCTGTTCCAAAAAGCAAAACTCCGGCAATGATAAAATCAAATAACGACCAGTCGAATCCCTGTATAAAAAGGTTTCCCAAAAAAGCAGCTGCCAAAAGCAAAGACGGAACTGCAAAAATCAAGATGTTTGTTTTCTGTGTTTTCATATTTTTTTAATTTATATTTTTAAAAGCACTTTGAATTACAAAGTTTAAAAGCAAAAAAAATTTAAGTTTATCTTCCTAACAATTTTTCTAAGGCATTCAAATGTTCGGTAAAAGCTTCCCTCCCTTTTTGAGTGACTCTATAAGAGGTTTTAGGCTTTTTCCCTACAAATTCTTTCTTCACTTCAATATATTCCGACTTTTCAAGAGCACTGCTATGACTGGCTAAATTACCATCAGTAATCTCGAGCAGAGTTTTCATTTCCGAGAAATCAACCCAGTCGTTTACCATAAGAACGGACATAATGCCCAACCTTACACGGCTTTCGAATTCTTTATTGAGTTGATTTATTTTAATCATTATTATAGAAGTTAGATTGAATTTAAGTCTACATATGTTACTTATACTTCTTATGCATTATAAGTCCGTACACAATATGCAAAACACCGAATCCTATTGTCCACGCAACCAATCCCCACCCTAAAAAGAATAAGCAAAACAATCCTAGAACAATCTGACAATATCCCAGATATTTTATATCAGTCAGTGTATATCTTTCAGCGCTTACCAAAGCAAGTCCGTAAAATATTAAAGTAGTCGGAGCAATCATGGCAAAAAGATGATGATACAATGAAGCCAAACATACAAATCCTCCTGTTATCAACGGAATAGCGAAACTAACCAAAAGACGCTTTGTAATGGAATCCCAAATTTTCAGTCCTTTTTTCTTACTTTTATTAGCGGTAAATATATAACCGCTGAAAACTGCCGCAAACAGGATTAAAATTCCGATTACGACAAGTTCTTTTACCAAAGCAGGATTATAAATGTTTCTTTCACCATCAAAATAATCAATCCCCTCCCTCTGAAAAACAAAATACATATACACCGCTCCTATAATAGCAGCCAAACCGGCAAAAACTCCTGATAAACCACTTAGTGATATGAATCGGGAAGAACGTTCCATCATAGAACGAATGTGCGATAAGTCTTCGTGATAGTTTTTTGAATCCATATAAAGAACTTTGAAATACAAAGTTAAAATTAAATTTCAAACTTCAAAATAATTTTTCATATTTTCATTGATATTTTTATTTCTGCTGTCAGTAATTATTAACTTTAAGCCAATTAATCTCTAAATCATGAATAAAGATCTCTTACGTTCGCTAATCTTCATGCATCTTGATGGTATTGTTACCGCTCCCACTGTTGTCTCGCTGATAAAGAAAGACATTATTTGCTATATTATAGACAGGAAACAGGTAACACTGGCTGAGCTGGTAGAAATTTTCAAAGCTAATGACGGCTATCTGAATGTGGCATTGCGGACTTTAGCGTCACAGGGATTTTTGGAATATAATGTAAATAATAAGAAAGATGAAATCAATGTTTCTGAAAACAGTAACACTCAATATCTGCAGAAGTATTCCCTTCTTTATTCTAAAGTGATACCATTCCTGAAGAATTCGGTAGATATAAAAAATCAGATCACAGAAGCTACATTCATTGAAGAATTTACCCAGCTTGCTGATTCTGTGAAAAACAATTTCGGAATTACAGTTTCCGAAGATCCGGAAGAAAAGAAAGTTCAGGAACAGATATTAAGGCATATTGAAGGCTGTATCATCGGACCTCTTATTGTTTATTTAGGGATGACTGGGATGTTTCATAAATATTTTATGGAAACGTCATTCCAGGCTGCAGAATTTCATAAAAATTACGAAAATTTTGAGGTGATTCTGGATTTCCTTACTCATCTGGACTGGTTCACGAAAAACGGAAGCAATTATAAATTTACGGAAACAGGACTTTACTTTGCTAAAAGAGCTGCTTCATACGGAGTAACCGTTTCTTATTTGCCTTTATTAAATAAAGTGGACGAACTGCTATTCTGGAATGCGTCCAAAATACGGGAAATTGCAGAAGGAGAAGATGAGATCCATGTAGACAGAGCAATGAATGTCTGGGGAAGCGGAGGTGCCCATTCCAATTATTTCAAGATCGCCAATGATTTTATTATTGAGATTTTCAACCAGCCGATTCACTTACAGCCAAAAGGGGTTCTGGATATGGGCTGTGGAAACGG
>JAFAAJ010000022.1 GCA_023426625.1 Bacteroidota bacterium | reverse complement strand
CTGTAAGACTTACTCCTTTTACAATAGGGTGTTCTAGAATTTCCTTTACTTCTTTATGCCCCACTTCAAGATTTTGAAATACACCTTCAGGAAATCCTGCTTCAAGAAGTATTTTTTCAATGGCATTACCACTTTCAAAACAGATCGAAGCATGTTTAAGAACTACCGTATTTCCTGCTAAAATGACAGGTACAGCAAATCTTAATACTTGCCAAAAAGGAAAATTCCAGGGCATGACACCCAAAATAACACCTTTAGGAACATAATGAACCTCGGAAATTGAAAACTCGGACTCCACCGTTTCCGGTTTCAGAATATTTTCAGCATCTGCATAATAATTCATCATTAAGGCACACTTCTCTACTTCAGCAATAGATTGTGAAATTGGCTTATTCATTTCTTTTGTAATGATCTCGCCAAATTGTTCAGAATAAGTTTTCAGAATTTCAGCAGCTTTAGAAATTAATTTTTGTTTTTCTTCAAAAGGTACTTTTCTCCAGGAAGAAAAAGCTAAATCTGCTTTAATAAGTTTATTTTCAATTGATTGTTCCATGATTGTAATTGAGTCAATAATAATAGTCATGCTATGGTAAAAGCACGATGAATGCAACAAATTTTGTTCCTTAGGTATTAATAATATAGTGATTCTTTCTATCAGTGACAATGGTTCTTTAAATCATTAACCACTCATTCACCAGACAAGCCGCTAATCTCGCTGTTCTGTCCTGTATATCAAAAGAAGGATTAACTTCAGCTACATCTAAAGCCATAAGTTTTTCACTCTTTAAAATGTGCCTGTAAAAATGCATAAAAGCAGCATCTGCAAAAATCCCGTTATAGGCAGAAGCCGAAACTCCCGGCGCAATTGAAGCATTAAATACATCCATGCAAATAGTAAGATACACAACATCCACTCCATTGAGCAGGTCATCAATACGTTGATAGATGGACGGTAAATTTTCAAAAAACAATTCGTCGGCAAGAATATATTTCATTCCGAAATGATGAGCTGTATCGAATAATTTTAATGTATTTGAATTTCTCTGAATTCCGATATGCAATGAATGAATCTCTCCTTCCTGAGCTATTTGCCAAAACCCCGTTCCTGAGCTTGGTCCTACTGCATTTTCGGGTTGCCTGTTGTCGAAATGGGCATCAATATTAATGATTCCGATTTTCTTATCCGGAAAAGCCTTTCTGATTCCTGAATAATGGGCAAAAGTAACTTCATGACCACCTCCTAAAACAAGAGATTTTCCGCCTTTCAAAAGTGAGATTGAAACTTTTTCGGCAAGTGTTTCCTGAGTCTTTTCCAGATTTCCATCATCACAGGTAATGTTTCCAAAATCAAGCAATGAAAAATCAGGAAGGATCACCGGAAAATTAGACATATTTTTCCTTATGACATCGGACGCGTCTTTTGCTCCTGCTCTTCCTTTATTTCTTTTCACGCCTTCATCCACGGCAAAACCGTGTAAAACGAAATCATTCGTTGATATATTGTCGTAATTATTTTCTTCCTGTACTCTTTGAAATATTCTGTGATAAAGAAGTTCTTCACCGTCTAATCTTCCTTGCCAAATATTGCTCATAGTTATTGTATAATCTTATCTGCGTTAAAGCAAATAATTAGGTTATTTTTTAGTTCTCACACCATCAATATAAACATTTTCTGCCTTCAGACTTCCCTGATTGTAAAGAACATTTTGGAAATTATTTGTTTTGAAAGTCACAAAATCAGCTTTTAAACCATTTTCCAGTTTTCCTCTGTCTTCTAATCCCAATGCAAAAGCAGAACGGAAGGTCATTCCCGCCAATACTTCTGCGGTTGTCAGTTTTTCATAAGTCGCTAAAATGGAAGCTTGTGTAATCAAATTTCCCATCGGAGCAGAACCCGGATTCCAGTCACTTGCAATGGCTAAAATTGCTCCTGCATCCAATAGTTTTCTGGCAGGAGTAAACTTTTCACCTAAACCTAAACTTGCACCCGGCAAAGCAGTTGCAACGGTATTCGACTGGGCAATGAAATCAATATCCTCCTCTATGGTTGCCTCCAGATGATCCGCTGACTTTGCGCCTACTTCTACAGCAATTCTTGAGCTTCCCGGCGTAAACTGATCTGCATGTACCGTTATTTCAAAACCTAAGTTTTTAGTTTTAAGGAGGAAATCTTTACTTTCTTCAGGTTGAAACGCTGATTTCTCAATGAAAATATCTACACGTTTCGCAAGATTCTCTTCTTTTACTTTCGGTAAAATCTCCGTAATGATATAATTCAGATATTCCTGATTGCTTCCTTCAAAATCTCTTGGCTTCAGATGAGCTGAAAGGCAGGTCGGAACCAATGTAGCTTTAGTCTGCGACTGTGCTTTTTTGATCATCCTCAACATTTTAAGTTCATTTTCTACATCTAAGCCGTAACCGCTTTTCACTTCAATGGTTGTAATTCCCAAAGAGATCAGAAAATCAATCCTTTCCAATAGAGTTTTTAATAATTCATCTTCCGAAGCATTTCTGGTATGCTGTACAGAACTCCATATTCCACCGCCACTTTCTGCGATTTCCAAGTAAGTTTTTCCAGCATTACGCATCGCAAAATCATTAGCACGGTTGCCTCCGAAACAAATATGGGTATGAGAATCCACAAACGCAGGAAGAGCAATCTGCTCTCCTTCAATTAATTCAATTTTTATATCAGGATTTTCATTTTTAAGTACTATAAAATTCCCTATTTTTTCAATCTTCTCCTGATGGATCAAAATTCCACCATCCATAATAATTTCAAGCTGCTCGTCTGATAATTTTCCTCTTAAGGGAAGGTTTGAAAGGGTAATAATTTGCTTAAATGGTCCTATTAATTTCATGTTTGCTAATTTACAAATACAATTTCAGAATTAAGCTTAAAAATCCTATCTTTGAAGTAAATGAAATGATTTAATGCCTGATTTTTTACACCCGGATAAGGATAATTATTCCCATGAAGAGCTTTTACAAGAAGAGCAGATACGTCCTCAAAGCTTTAAAGATTTTGCCGGACAGCGAAAGACTTTGGAAAATCTGGAAGTCTTTGTTACTGCTGCCAAGAAACGGGGTTCCGCTCTTGATCATGTTCTTTTACATGGCCCTCCCGGATTGGGTAAAACTACGCTGTCTCATATTATTGCCAATGAATTGGGTGTGAACTGTAAGATCACTTCCGGTCCTGTTTTGGATAAGCCCGGAAG
>JAFAAJ010000265.1 GCA_023426625.1 Bacteroidota bacterium | reverse complement strand
GATCTTCTGCTTTCGGCAAATTTCCCGAACCGCATCTGCATTGATGCCGTTTTCATCGATAGGAACGGAAAGTATCTTCACTCCGGCTTTCTGAAAGATCATATTCACGGAAAAATAACTCAGATCTCCCACCAAAACGGTATCACCGGCTGCAAGAAGTATCTGCGAAACTATATAAATACTCATCTCCGTACTTCTCGTAATAAGAAGATTGTTTTTGGAAACTGCCAATCCACGGGATAAATTCAGGTAATTTGCCAGATTTTTTTTGAAAAACTCGCTTCCGTCATGATTATAATGGCCGAACATTTTATGATGACCTTTGCGTTTCAAAATAGAAGTATAAATCCGGGAATGCTGATCGATCTGTGTTAGTCTGATATCCGGAACTCCATCATTGAACATATATTCACAATCCGAATGCTCAAAAGGATTGTCTAAAATATTAGTTGTTTTAAATGAAAATCCTGTAGATTGCGGATACTGTTTAAGATTATTCTTATTAAAACTTCCTATTTTCAGAGGTTTTTCTTCATTTTTTCCGATCACAAATGTGCCTTTGTTCGGTACACTTTCCACCCAACCCTGTGCAAACAATTCATCATAAACAGCAACTATTGTATTTCTGTGAACTTCTAAGATCTGGCTTAAAGCTCTGGTTCCCGGCAGTTTTGTTCCCAAAGGGAGCGAACCTCTCTGGATGGCATTGATCAACTGATGAGCGATCTGCATATAGATCGTAGTATCAGCTTTTCTGTCGATCTTAATGAAACTTTGATAAGGAACTTCAACCGGACTACTCATAATTTAAAAACTGGCACCATACAACCATCCGGCAATATACTACATTTGACCCAAAATAAAAAGAAATGTCACTCTACGATCTGTTGCAGAAAATAGTCCCGGATAATGAAACTCATGCGAAATGGCTTAACACCCTTTCTTTTATGGAAAATGCCGGAGCACGCAAAATTTCAGCGTGTGAACACCGTTCTAAAGTCAACCTGATTCAATTGAAACATGCTGCAGAAGAACACCGTCATGCATATTACCTTAAAAAGCAGATAGGAAAAATAAGTTCTGATCTGTGCAATACTTACGAAAGAGGGGAGTTACTCGCTTTCAACGCAACAAGACACTATCTTCACTCACTGGACATTCAGACTTGTCGGTATCTTCAAAAGGAATTTAATCTTACAAAAGAAGAACTGAAATACGCAGCTTATTTGTTTGTTACTTACGCGATAGAAGTACGTGCAGACGAGTTATATCCAATTTATCAGGAAATTCTTACCAAAGAATCTTCTAAGATCATGGTGAAATCAATTATTCTTGAAGAAGAAGGTCATTTGGAAGAAATGATCAGCCAGCTCAACGAATTTTCTCCGGATTGGAAGTTACATGCTGAAAATATCCTTAAAATCGAACACCAGCTTCATGATCAGTGGATCAGTGCAATTATTCAGGAAGTTTAAATGAATCATAACCATTTTCATTATTTTCAGACTGCATTGGATAAAAGAAAAGCAGACGGAATTTTGAGATCATTGCGGATCCCCGTTCAAGGGATTGACTTTTATTCCAATGATTATTTGGGATTGGCAAGAGATCAGGAAGTTCATCATTCATTATTGCTTCAAATTCAGGAGCAACCAAGTCTTTTATCGGGAAGTACGGGTTCAAGGCTGATCAGTGGAAACACTTCTGAAATTTCCGCAACAGAAGAATTTATTGCAGATCAGCATCAGTATCCGGCTGCTTTGCTTTTTCAGTCGGGTTATAATGCTAATCTGGCTTTACTTTCAACATTACCCAATCGTCACGATACTATTATTGCAGATGAATTGGTACACAGGTCAATCCACGACGCCTGCAAAATATCCAATGCAAAAAAGATAAAATTCAGACATAATGATCTTGAACAGTTAGAAGAAAAGCTTAAGCAGCATAAAAACTGTTATGTTGTTATAGAAAGTCTTTATTCCATGGATGGCGATCTTGCTCCGTTGCGGGAAATCGCAGAACTTTCGGAAAAATACTCCGCTTCTTTGATTGTGGATGAGGCTCATGCATTTGGTGTTTTCGGGTGTGGACTTGTAGCTGAACATCAATTGCAGGAAAAAGTTCTTGCAACCGTTATAACCTACGGAAAAGCTCTGGGAGCACATGGTTCCGCCGTATTGACTCATGAATTGGTTAAAAATTACCTGATCAATTTTGCATCGCCTTTTATTTACAGTACTTCTTCGCAGGATCTTCAATGGAGAATTATTAAAAACAATTATCGTTATCTAAATAATGATCGGATCCAGCAATTAAAAGAAAATATCAGTAGATTCAGAGCGCAGGGATTACAGACCATTTCATCAGAAAACAGTCCGATACAGGCAATTATTATTCCGGATCGGTCGCTTTTAAAGGACATTCAACAAAATTTGTTTGCAAAAGGGTTTCTCACGTATGCCGTTTACAGTCCTACGGTGAAAGAAGGCTCGGAAAGACTCAGAATTTGCTTACACAGCTTTAATACTAAACAAGAGATTATAGAACTTACCCAAATCATCCAGGAATATATATAACATGATGAAAGAAAACCTTTTTGTAACGGGAATAGGAACCGGAGTTGGAAAAACCATCTGCTCTGCAGTTCTTACCCGGATTTTTGATGCCGATTACTGGAAACCCATTCAGTCCGGAGACTTGCATTATACGGACAGTATGATAATTAAAGATCTGACAAGAAGTAATACTTTTTGTCATCCCGAAACCTATCGGTTAAAACTTGCAGCTTCCCCACACCAGTCGGCAGCGGAAGAAGGAATAACCATAACAACCCGTGATTTCAGTCTGCCGGAAACCACAAAATCGCTTATTGTAGAAGGTGCAGGAGGATTAATGGTTCCCATTTCGGATTCCGAATTCATCATCGATTTTATTGAAAAGTTGAATATTCCGGTTGCGCTTGTGATAAAGAATTATTTAGGATGTATCAATCATAGTTTGCTCTCCTTTATGGCAATCAGGCAAAGAGGATTACAATTAAAATATCTGATTCTGAACGGAACTTTTCCAAAAGATACAGAAAGAATTATTTGCAATTTTATCAATACTGAAACAGAAATCATCAGGATCCCTGAGTTTGCTCAACTCACAAAAGAAAGTATGGAATCTTTCATTCCAACTTGTATAAACATTAATCAATAGTAGAAAATAGAACGTATCAATACATGAAAACAGAAATCAGAAACAACTGGACCAAAGAAGAAATAGAAGAAATTTACCATTTACCTTTGATGGATCTTGTTTATAAAGCAGCAACCGTACATCGTGAATGGCATAATGCTCAGGAAGTACAGATTTGCACACTATTATCCATTAAAACAGGAGGCTGTCCGGAAGACTGCTCCTACTGCGGACAGGCAGCCCGTTATCATACCGATATCAAAGTTCAGGCACTTCTTCCCACCGAGACCGTAATAGAACATGCCCGAAAAGCTAAAGAAAGCGGCTCATCCCGTTTCTGCATGGCAGCAGCATGGCGTGAAGTTCGAAATAACAGGGATTTCGACAGGGTACTCGACATGGTAAAAGGGGTAAACGATCTGGGACTGGAAGTTTGCTGTACTCTGGGAATGCTTACCGAAGAACAGGCTTTACGTCTGCAGGAAGCAGGATTACATGCTTACAACCACAATCTGGATACTTCGGAACAATATTATGAGGAGATCATTTCCACCCGTACTTTTGACAACAGGATCAATACGATCAACAATGTCAGAAAAGCAGGTATTACGGTCTGTTCGGGGGGAATCATCGGTCTTGGTGAAACACACAGAGACAGGATCTCCATGCTTCTTACTTTAGCTACGATGCCTAAACATCCGGAATCCGTCCCGGTAAATGCTTTGGCAAGGGTAGAGGGAACACCGCTTGAAAATAATCCAAAAGTGGATACATGGGAAATGGTAAGAATGATCGCCACAGCAAGAATCGTAATGCCTTCATCTGTGATACGACTGAGTGCGGGACGTATAGAAATGGACGAAACAGAGCAGGCGTGGTGCTTCATGGCAGGAGCTAATTCCATCTTCACAGGAGAAAGAGAAACATTACTGGTAACACCCAACCCAGGAGTTTCCGAAGATATGCAGATGCTTAATAATCTGGGATTAAAACCAATGGTCAAAGAAAGTAACACATGCGTAACATCTTAAAGGAAAGAGACAAAGCCGTTAACTGGCATCCTTATACTCAAATGAAAACCGCCGATGATATTATTCCTATTGTTCGCGGGGAAGGGGTTTTTCTATATGACCATGAAGGAAATAAGTATATTGATGCTGTATCTTCATGGTGGGTGACTCTTCATGGTCACGCACATCCTTATATTGCCCAGCGTGTCTTTGAACAACTTAATACCCTGGAGCAGGTTATTTTTGCCGGTTTTACCCATGAACCGGCAATACAGCTCTCTGAAAACCTGCTTAAACTACTTCCGGATAATCAGAACAAGGTTTTCTATTCCGATAATGGTTCCAGTGCAGTGGAAGTTGCTTTAAAAATGTGTATTCAGTGTGCATATAATCTGGGTAAATCAAAAACAAAAGTTATTGCTTTTAAAGAAGCTTATCATGGTGATACATTCGGGGCTATGTCTGTGAGTGGCAGAAGTGCATGGACAAAACCTTTCAAGGAAATGCTCTTTGAAGTCATTTTCATTGATACACCAACTTCGGAAAATATAGAACAGATAAAACAGCAGATCCTGATTATTTCCGATGAGGTGGCGTGCTTTATTTATGAACCATTAGTTCAGGGCGCTGCAGGAATGTTGATGCATGATTCCGAGGATTTGAGTAAACTCATGAAGTTTTGTCGTGAACAGGGAATATTAATGATCCAGGATGAGGTTTTCACAGGATTCGGAAGGACAGGAAAATTATTTGCGGCAGATCATTTATCGGAAAGTCCCGATATAATGTGCTTTTCAAAAGGTCTTACAGGAGGAACGATGCCAATGGGAATCACAAGCTGTACCCAGGAAATCTATAATGCTTTTTTATCTGAAGACCGACTAAAAACACTTTTCCACGGTCATTCTTTTACAGCCAATCCTTTAGCCTGTACAGCTGCTTTAGCGAGTATGGAACTTTTATTACAGGAACCGACCCAGCTTAATATACAACGGATCGGTGAGCAACACCAGCAATTTGCAGAAGTCTTGAAAG